>DAHXLH010000176.1:0-5460 GCA_027366115.1 Phycisphaerales bacterium | reverse complement strand
CATATTTCCCAGATTAAGTCGCGATTATCGCTGGCCCCCCTGCTGTTGTCTGGCTTAGATGCGCAGGCCGAAAGCCTGACCGTGCAGGTGCAGCGGATTATCGCCGATGTGCGCCGCGCCGGGGACGACGCCGTGGTGCAGTACACCCGCCGCTTTGACTATCCGGAATATACCTTACAGCACCTCCGGGTACCGCAGGAGCAAATAGATGCAGCGGTAAAAAACGCCGATGTAAAATTTCTCGCGGCTTTAGATATTTCCATCGCCAATGTCCGACGGTATCAGCAGGCCATGCTGCCCCCCGCACCGGCACCCATCAGACCTCTGGGATCTGATAGTGACGCGGCCATGCTGGCGATGCGGTATGAGCCGCTAAAACGGGTAGGCGTTTATGTTCCGGGGGGTGCCGGGGCTTATCCATCCACGGTGGTGATGACCGTGGTGCCGGCCCAGGTGGCGGGTGTGGAAAGCATTTGTATTGCCAGCCCCATGCGCGGCGGGCAGGTGGCACCGGCGGTCCTGGCAGCCGCGGCGCGGCTGGGCGTGCGTGAGGTCTATGCCATGGGCGGCCCGCAGGCGGTGGCGGCGATGGCGTTTGGTACCCAAACCATCTCGGCGGTCGACAAGATTGTCGGCCCGGGCAACAGCTACGTGCAACTGGCAAAAAAGGAATTATTTGGCATTGTGGATATTGACAGCTTTGCCGGCCCCAGTGAAGTCATCGTTCTGGCGGATGATTCTGCAGAGGCTCGCGTAGTGGCGGCTGAGTTGCTGGCCCAGGCGGAACACGCACCGGGCAGTTGCCTGCTGATTACGCCGAGCCTGAATCTGGCCCAGAGCGTGGAACTGGAACTGAAATCGCAATTGGCGTTACTGCCCCGCCGGGAGTTGACCACCAAGGCCCTGCAATATGCCAGTGCTTTGATTGTCACAACAGATATGGAATCAGCTATTAAACTCGTCAATGATTTCGCCCCGGAACATTTGCAGATCACCACGCGACAGGCCCGCTGTGATGCGGCCAAAATTCACCACGCCGGCGCGATATTTATCGGAGCCTATACCCCGGTGGCCGCAGGCGATTATCTGGCCGGCCCATCGCATGTATTACCCACTTCGGGGACTGGGCGGTTTTTCAGCGGCTTGTCGGCCGAAAGTTTCCGCAAACGCATAAGCATCGTGGAGTTGGATGCCGGCGCTTTACAGACGCTGGGCGGAGCTATCTGCGATTTTGCCCGGACGGAAGGCTTTGACGCGCACGCCCGGTCCGTAGAAGCACGACTGCAGCAGAAGGGGCCGGAACATGGCGTTGGCTGATGCAGAACCCATCGGCCTGATCGCCGGACAGGGCACGTTGCCAATGGCGGTAGCCCGCGGGCTTAAAGCAGCAGGTCACCCGGTGATATGCCTGGGCCTATCCGGCCAAAGCCGCGAAGAGGAACTCGCCGCGCAGTGTGATGTATTCCATCGGGTAGGATTAATTCGCCTGAATCAATGGATTCGGGTATTGCGGCGACACAGCGCCCGCCGGACGGTAATGGTTGGCCGAGTCGCCAAGGAAAGAATGTATGATCGCTTTCACATGTTACGCTATATGCCCGACTGGCGCACGGCGCGGCTATGGCTGGTGCGGCTGCGACATGATAAACGCTCCGACCGATTGCTGCGCGCTGTGGCCGATGAACTGGCCAGCGGTGGAGTGGAAATAATGGACGCATTGCCCTATATCCCGGAACTGTTAGCTGGTGTCGGCGTTATGACGCGCTGCCAGCCCAGCGCGGGCATTATGGCCGATATCGACTTTGCCTGGCCGTTACTGCGGCAAGTCAATACGCTTTTAATCGGTCAGAGTCTGGCGTGCAAAGACCGGGAAATCATCGCGGTAGAGGCCGTCGAAGGTACGGATCGCATGATTGAGCGCACGGGGACGTTGTGCAAACGCGGTGGATGGGTGCTGTGCAAGGCCAGTAACCCTAATCAGGATATTCGGTTTGACGTACCCACCATCGGCCCTGCTACAATTGAACGCCTGAAGAAGTTCGGGGCAGCGGCTGTCGTAGTGGAAACTGGGAGAACCATTATGCTCGAGAAGCCGGATTTGTTGAAACTGGCTGATGAGCTGGGCATTGTTGTCATTGGGCGGGCAATGGGCGAGGATTAGTGGGAAAATTCATTAATCCGACGTAAAACGCGGACCTAAGTCGGTTATCCCGGTTTTTCCGTTGTTTTTATGGGGTGTCGTTTGACATATAGACGGCCATGATTAGTATCATGCTTAAGAAGCCGCGTGATGTTTTTGCGGTGAAATTCATGAGCGAACGAGAAAAATTCGGAATTGAAGAACTCGCCGTGGTGCTGAGCCACTACGATATTGGTGTCATTAGCACCCTGAAAGAGTACGCCCGGGGGTCACGTAAAGCTCCGAAATTGCTGATTCGCTCGGAAAAGGGAGATTATCTGCTAAAACGGCGGGCGCGCGGCAAAGATGATCCGTTTAAGGTGGCTTTTTGCCACGCGATTCAATTGTACCTGGCGGAAAAGCAGTTTCCGTTGCCCCATCTAATCGGCACCAAGCGTGATAATAATTCGATGTTGCAGCTTTCCGGCGCAATATATGAGCTTTTTGAATATATTCGGGGAACTGGATATGACAATTCGCCTGAAGCCACGCAGGATTCGGGACGCATCCTGGCACTTTATCACAAGCTCCTGCGCAACTACACGCCGGAATATGAGCCGCCCATGGGAAGTTATCACAATTCCAAGCATATTGGCAGCAGCATTGATCAAATCCCCGACACCATGAGCCGCAACAAGCAATCGCATGGCGGCACCGCAGTGGTAACAGACACCTTGGAAATATTGCACAAGGCGTATGTGGAGGCGGCGGCCAAAGTTAATGAAATTGGACTGATGGACTGGCCAATGCAAATCGTGCATTGTGACTGGCATCCGGGAAATATGCTCTTTAGAAATCAAAAGGTGGTGGCGGTTATCGACTATGATTCCGCCCGCATGCAACAGCGGATTGTGGATCTTGCCAACGGCGTGCTGCAATTTTCAATTATTGGAGGGGGCGATGACCCTGCAACCTGGCCGGATCACGTCGATGAAGGGCGTTTTGAAAAATTTATGTACGGGTATGATTCGGTGGATATGATTAGTGTGGCGGAACTACAGGCCGTGCCTTGGCTGATGGTAGAGGCGATGGTCGCCGAGAGCGCGTTCCACATTGCCGCCACGGGATCGTTTGGCCGTATTGAGGGCTTCGGATTCTTGAAAATGATTGAGAGGAAAGTAAAATGGGTGCAGGAACATGCGGATCGACTGATGAAGTTAGTTCACAGTTAGCCGTAAAGCTTGGTGGGCGTTCAGGCTGTGGGGACAGCTCTCGCTTCGGCATTCGGCCGAAAAATTCCGCGTTCACGGAAGAACTTGGGATAAAAAGTAGACGCGTTGATCTCTGGTTTCCCCAGGGCTGCGCGTGCAGATGGGAATGATATCCAGATGCTTGAACCATCCGGCCAGCTCCGGCAATTGCCGGGAATGCGGTCATGACAAAGTTATTCCGCACGATTGAAGCGGACGATAAAAAAGGAGTTAGCCATGAATGTGCTGATGCCTCAAACAGGTCTAAGTGGAAATTATGCGTTGATCTGTGAACGACTCAAACAAGTTCGCACCCAAGTCTGCGGCCGGCGCGGACAGTCACGCTTCGCATTTTTACTGGGCCTTTCCCCCTCCACCTACAACTATTACGAGAAGGGACGTGTGCCACCAGTGGAAGTTCTGGATTTGGCCGCCAAAATATCCGGTGCTCCGCTGCTGTGGCTGATTCGCGGTGAGCCGGCCGACTTCAACATCACGACGTTGAATTTTATCGTGGGTGAAATGCCGGAGAAGCAGCCGAGGGACGAAGCAAAAGCGGATCCCGTTTAAAAGGTAAATAATGCGATATTCTTCCGGGAAATCGGATCCCCAGCCAGTTACACTGACGCTGGCAATAATTGCGTCACTGCTTTTTATATTCAGTGCGACATCCGCCCGGGCGCAGGTGGCGGCCTTGGGTTTTCTATCACCGCCCGTTGTGAAGGCAGCGATTCAGACAAACCCCGGCAAGCTGCCGGTGCCGGGAAAAGGCGTTTTGAACCTTTCCTGCACGGTCAAGCCGGGCTACCACCTGCAAAGTCATCACCCCTTGGATAAATTTCTTGTACCGGCGGCCGTTACCATTTCACCGATCAAGGGATTTCACTTTGGCAAAGTTGCTTTTCCCAAAGCGCGGATAATTCCGGCTTCGGCCCAAATAACCAGCTATGGCAAACTCTCGGTTTATGAGGGACAATTTGTCATACATGTTCCCTTTACGGCTTCCACTAACGCAGCAAATGGACGCTCTGTTATCAACGCGGCATTTACATTTCAGGCGTGCAATGCCCAGTCCTGCCTGCCCCCGCAAACGCTGAAACTTTCGACTGCCGTTACGATATCAGGGGGGCAACTTCCCTCCGGCAGCGTGGGGCATTCCGCCGAATCCCAACACGTCGGCCCAAGCCAGCCCCCCCCAGCCGCGGCGCAATCTGTCGCGCCTTCGCAATCCAATACGCAGGCCACGCTTGCAGCTATCAAATCATTGCATTATCAAATTAAAACTGTCCATGAGCCGCTATGGCGCTTGATAGTGTTCGCCCTGCTGGGCGGCTTAATTCTTAACGTCATGCCCTGCGTCCTTCCGGTAATCCCGTTGAAAGTTCTAGCCATGGTACAGCAGGCGCATGGCTCACGGAAAATGGCGATCCTTCATGCGCTGGTGTTCTCAGCGGGGATTATTTGCCTGTTTTTAATTCTTGCTCTCATCATGGGGGCGTATCGGGCGGCCAGCGGACAGGCACTGACGTATGGGATGCAATATCAGCACCCGGTATTTTTAATCGCCATAGCGTTAATCGTTCTGGCTCTGGCGTTATCCATGCTGGGAGTATGGACCATTCAAGCGCCCAATGCGTTATACGCCGTTGACAGTAACCGCGGTGGATTAGCCGGAGCCTTTGGCATGGGCCTGTTAGCGACGTTATTGGCCACACCCTGCAGCGCTCCGTTTCTGGGAGTGATGCTGACGTGGGCGTTGGTGCAGCCCACGGCCGTGATCGTACTATTTTTTGTGCTCATCGGAGTCGGCATGGCGTGGCCGTATGTGCTGCTGGCGGCCTTTCCATCCTGGCTTAGCCGCGTACCGCGTGCCGGGCGGTGGTCGGAAATTGTGAAAGAAGCGTTGGGGCTGGTGATGGTGGCGGTGGCGGTTTACCTGTTGTTAAGCACGGAAAACCATTCTCAAATTACCGCCGGATTTATGCTGGCGATGATCCTGGCGGTCGTCTGCTGGGGGTGGGGAAAATTACCGGATATTAATATGTCGGCGGTAAAAATCTGGAGTATACGTCTGGGTTTTGTCGTCGGCGG
>DAHXLH010000154.1:0-74168 GCA_027366115.1 Phycisphaerales bacterium | reverse complement strand
GTCCGGGGCCAGGAGTTTTGCCCCCTACATAATTACCCCCGACCGCCATGTTCAGTATAATATAAAAACTCTTATTAAATGGTGCATTGGGATGCTTTAGCCCGGCTGCATTGGGAATGGTCCATCCACCCTGCTGGGTTTCATATAAATGTCCATCGACAAACCATTTAATTTGAACCTTACGTACAGTAGGATTGGCCGGATCAGCCACTGGTTCCCATTCCAGTGCATACGTGTGCCAACCGGTGGTCGTCTCATGCCGGGGCAGGGCGTACACCTTGGTTTGGCAATTATCCCGATCGGCGGCATTGCCGGAATGTAAGCTTCCCTGCACCTGATGAATGCCATTGCCGCGCGATTCCATAATGTCGATTTCGCCCGATTGTGGCCAGGTGCCATAGGAAGAATTTTCCGGCATCATCCAGATGGCGGGCCATAAGCCAGTACCGCGCGGAAGGCGGGCACGGAATTCAAACAAGCCGAATTTCTGGCTGAACACGTTCCGCGTGGTGATGCGGCCGGAAGTGTAATGGACTTTGCCATGTACCTTTTTGCCGATCACCACAATGTGCAGGTTGCCATGGGCCACATACACATTTTTCTTAGCGTGGGTATAAACCTCGGACTCGCCGTTGCCCCAACCGCCGCCACCAAGGTCATAATGCCAGCCCTTCAGGTTGGCCGCTCCGCGATTGAATTGGTCGCTCCAAGTGAGCTTCCAATGCAATCCCGCCGGTGCGGCGACATCCGGCATCTTGTGAGCCGGCACGGCCCCGCCGCACACTGCGGCGATCATGACCGCTCCGATTGCCGCGATGCCGCGTTTGAGGTATTTATTTGACAGATTTTTCTTCATAATAGTTCCTGATCGTCGTCGTATGGTGTCGGACTAGAGTGCCTCAGAAATTATCCTGACCGGACGGCATGCTTGGATTGACGATATTCTCCATTCGCAAACCGCGCGTGCCATTGGCCGACGGGGCCGTAATTGACGCACCAGCAATATTGTTGTTGATCGGCAGTGTTTCGGCGTGGCCATCAAAGAATAGTGCATTAGCCTCGCCGGTGTTCGGGGAGTCCTGCATGTGGCGGTAACGCATGCCGGTGACATTATTAATGGTCGGCAGGATGATATCCTGATTGGTGGTTTCACTGGAACTGAAACCATTGGCCGGCACCAGGTAATTCGGGTCATTGACATAAGGCTGCGCATCGTGAAGGGGAGATGCCAGATTCTGGCCCCAGTCGCTCATAATCGGCCAAGATCCTCCCCAGCTAGAAGTCTGAGTGGCATCGCCGATTGCAACGGCCCCGCCTGGATTCTGAACGTTCGATGCTTTGCACGATGGATTTGGGTGCCAAGCCTGCCCCTGCAGGTAAGTGTAGAAATAGTTAGGATTGGCAGCATAGCTGGACCAGTACCATCCAATTCCCGATGGATCCCAGCCCGGTCCTTGAATCACCTTAATATCCGATGCCGGACAAACGAAAGTTCCCAGAAAAGATGACGACGAAGCCGCATCAGTTGGATAACCCTGTTTTTCCGGATTATTCCACTGGACGTATCGCACCGGATCTGCGCTTTGGTTGAACGCCACGAGTGAGATATCCCAATCAAAAGGTGCATAAAGCCCATAAGAGGAGTTATACGAGTTACCGAATGGGATATTTCCCTCGTAGGTATTCTCGTATTCGGCCAGAATTTCCCCGATGCTGTGCATGTTGGCGTTGCACGCAGTGGTCAGAGCTTCTTCCTTGGCCCGGGCTAACGCCGGCAGCAGCAGGGCTATCAGCAGCGCGATAATGGAAATGACAACCAGCAGTTCAATAAGTGTAAAACCACGTTTACTGGTTTTACGAGCCGATGGAATAACGGGATTGGTAACCATGTTGAATCTCCAATCAAGGGGCAAAAAAGCCCGGCCAAAAAAAGAGCACTTTTATACCACCCCGACACGCTGGGACAGTATCAAAAAAAGGCGGAAGCACTGCGGAACGCCCGAAGCGCTCCCGCCATGATTACAAAAATCAAGCCGTTTTGCGAGCAGCTCGCTTACGGCCAATAAGCAACATTCCCAAACCGCCCAGGGCCAAAAGGCCCAAGCTCGCGGGTTCGGGAGTTGATGCCGTTGGGGCATCGAAAGTCATACCGACCAGATCGGTGCTGGTTCCGTATGGGTTATGAGTAAAGTAGCCTGTAACCGTCGGTGACGTTGCCGCAGAAACCACCAGGGTATCACCTGCCTGAGCGCCCGAAACGTTGAAGAAATAGAATCCGAGATTCTGTGCGGGATCAATGTTCACCGAGGTCGAGGCCGAGCCATCGGAGACTTGTAGCTGCGACAACGCATCGTAACCCTGTGGAGCAATAACGCCGAGCTTGAAGGTACTTGGTGCCCCGGAGCCAAGGGTTATATCAAAGAGCTTGTAGAGGGTACCTACCGTGGTTCCATTTTCGCCACCCTCGCCGGTTTGTAACGGGCTGCCTGATGCGGCGTAATTAGCGCTGCTTGTGGGTTGGGTGGTTGGGTAGCTACCGGGCAGTGGCTGGCCGAGCACGGACATGGCTGGGTAGCCATAGGCTGCCGCCGTAAAATAGTTCGCCGAGTTCAAGCCAGGGTCCATGGCGATATTGGCGTTAGTTCCCGATGTAGTGGTTGTCGTAAGCCAAGATGGCAGCGATTCAACTGTGGCGATGTTGCCGCTATTGTAGGAGTAGTTCACATCCACCGCCGTAGGTGCGGTACCTGTTTCCGTGTAACCGTAGGTAACAGTCGACGGAACGTCGGTTCCAAACATGATGTAACCAGTCGCGCCGTAGCCCGCCGATCCGACCACCGAAGCATTGCTGCCCATTGGTGACGCAACCGTTTTTCCGAGCGTCGCATTGGATACAGTAGAATTGACCAACGTGATGCTGGCTGCGGATGCGATTCCAGCGCCGCAGGCCAACCCAGCCGCCGAAGCCAGAAGAACCGCCGAGATTTTGCCGAATGAAGTAGTCATAAAAGACCTCCCAAAAAGAGAAAACACCAAACAGCCACATTGGCTGCTACACTCTTGATTCACCCTCCGGCACAGGACTCTCCCGAACCATTAAAAGGGCACTGATAATTTCACTCACCAGCCTGATTGCGGGTATTGAACGGGATTTCCGCACAAGCTGGCGTTTTCAGCATACATGTTCACCTGAACCCGTTTCACCGAACGCCGTCATATAGATAACGGTTTATGAAACTGATTCATTAACGGATACTATAGTCCGATCCGATGAGCATGTCAAGAAAAAAAATGTTTTTTTCTATTTTCTTATAAATGAACAAAACCCTTGATGTTTTGTGCAAATACCCGGCGTCCACCGGAGCGTTACGGCCTTGCCAGCATCTTATCATTGTAAATGCCGGACGGACTGACCTATCGTTATGGCCTGCCAAAATCCGGCAGGCCGCCAATGGGCTGCGGGCAATGCCGGAGGGCAAGGCCCGCAGCCGTAAGAGGCGATACCTAAACTTGGGCAAGTTTTATTGCAAATAAAGCCGCCGAGATGGGCTTAAGCAACTCATGGCCAAGCTTAAGCTACCCGGTGCCGACGCAAAGCCAGCAGCGATAATCCGCCGATCGCCAACAGAGCCAACGATGCTGGTTCCGGCGTGGACACCGGAGCTAAGCTCACATTGTCAACATAAGCGTGTGCAGACGATCCGGCCACCGCGCCGGTGATAGCTCCGAGATTCACGTACGCTTCCGACGCCCCGGTCGGTGCTGTCACATTTACGCTGGAGAGCTGATAACCGGCCGGCGTGCCAAAGCCGGAAGTTGTCGTTGGAAAATTAACAAATGTGGGGGCGCCGATAGCCCCAGCGGAACTATTCATAAATACGATTTGAGCTTGGCCCACATAGCCCGCGCCCACACCGGTGAATTCCGAATAAAAGCTGAAGGTGTACTCTACCCCAGGGGTTATCGTACCAGTTGCCGTCTGCTGCGAAACATTTGCGTTGTTCGCCTGGGCGGTGTTGTTAAGATCAGCCTCGGCCGATCCCGAGTACGGATTGGTGGTATCCCATGTGGCACCGCCACTGTATTGCCAGTCATTGGGGGTAGGGGGATTGGTGGGGGCGGTTTCAAAGCCGGGGTTATTGATGATGTTGGCGGCAGATGCCACGCCCGCACCGCACGCCAGTGCCGCCGAGGCAAAAAGAACCGCCGAGATTTTACCGAATGAAGTAGTCATAAAAGACCTCCCATAACGAGAAAACACTAAAACAGTCACATTGACCGTTGCACTCTTGATTCACCCCCCAGCACGGAACTTGGCCACGCCAATGATGAGGGGTCGCTGATTTTCATCACCAGCGTGGCTGCGGCATTTGATCTGCTTATCCGCAAAGCTGGTGACTTCACCAAATTTTTTATCTGAACCGGTTTCACGGCACGCCGTCATATAGATAACGGTTTATGAAACAGATTCATAACGGTGAGTATATACATTCCGAAGAACATGTCAAGGGAAATTTTATTTTTTATATATTCGTAAAAGCGGATAATACAGCGATACGTAATAAGCCCACAGAATGCAAGCTTTTTTTACCATGTTGAAGCAACGCAAGAAGAATTCCGCGTTCAGTCGCCGAAGAAATCCAGGATGTGGTTGATCAGGCTGTCGATCAGGCGGATATGGGTAATGTGAACGGTCTCATCCTGATTGACCTCGGCGGCGACTTGTCGAAGTCGGGGGCCATATTTCGCCAGATCATCGGGCAACTCATCATCCCATCCATGCACCACTTCGTCGATTTTGTCGAGTTCCCCGCGCGGAACCCAGACACCGCTGCACTGGGCGCATTGGTCAATGATCAGCCCGCTGTCATCGCCATAGTTCATCGGGTGGGTCGTGCCGCCGCACTTGGGGCATATTAAATGCCGGTCGAGCGTGGTCAGTTTGACACCCTTGATCGTCGCCGCCTGAGCCACAGCCACACATTCCTGTTCTGTAAAACGGGTCTGGCGAGCCTCGACAATGTTGCTTAGTTCACCAGCATCCAGCCAGTCGCCTCCGCAGGCGGGACAGGTTTCGATGTGAACTCCCTGATAATCAAGGCCGCGCAGGGCTTGATGGCACATTGGACATTGCATGGGGCACCTCACATACGAGAAAAAGATCCGTTCGCAGGGGCAGCATACCGGGCGTGATGAGATTCCGTCAAGTTCCGTCCACGACGATCGAACCGAACGTGCCGTCGGCGGTGCGCGTGGCGACCTGTTCCCCCGGTTGAACCTGTCCGGCACTTTTTACAATCCGGCCGCGCTGATCCGTGGTGATGGTAAAGCCGCGGTTCAACACCTGTAACGGGCCGGCCAGCTTCAACTGTTTTTCCAAATCCGCCAGGCGTTGCCCACTGAATTGCCGCTTATGGCGCATGGCCGAAGCGAGTTGTGCATTTAAACCTGATAAAACGGCCTGACATTTGGCGAGCCGGCTCTGCGGGCCCAGTCGCTGCAAATCGGCTACGTTTTCCGCCAAGCGATCGCGACCCTGGCGGGTAAATTCCGTACCGCGCTGCCGCAATTGTTGCGTCGCGTTTTCCAGCCGCCGCCAGCCCTGCGCAATGGCGTGTCGTGGCTCTATGGCCGCAATCTGCCGACCCGCACTGTCGGTTTTTCGCGACGCGCTTCGCATTATGCGGAAAATCTCTTCCGTTAAGACCGCTTGCCGTGAATCCAAAACATGTTGACTATCCCGGCAGCGCGCGGTTAATTCACGCAGCAACATATCCTCCAGCGCCACCACCGACTTCGTCAGGGTCCGCTTTTCCGGAACCACCAGCGCCGCCACCCCCGTGGGCGTGGGGCCGCGCAAATCCGCCACAAGGTCCGCAATGGTAATATCCGGCTCGTGGCCAATGCCCGTGGCAATGGGAATGGAACTTTTTACAATCGCCCGGGCGACTGCTTCCTCATTAAAGGCCCATAAATCTTCCAGCGAACCGCCACCGCGCACCAGCAGAATTAAATCCACCCCGCCAATCGCCACCGCATGCGCATTGATTAATTCAATGGCGCGCACAATATCCGTTGCCGCCGGTGCCCCCTGCACTTGAACCGGGAACAACATAATATGAATATTGGCAAAACGCTTGCAGACGGTGATTAACACATCATGAAATACATCGCCCGTCGCACTGGTGATAACTACAATATGCATCGGAACCGGGGGAATAGGCCGCTTGCGGGCGGCGTCAAACAAGCCTTCCGCGCGCAGTTTGTCACACAATTGGCGAAATGCCAGTTCCAATTCTCCCGCCCCCTGCGGAATCATGGAATGAACATATAACTGCAATCGGCCCTGCGCTTCGTACAGTTTCACTTCCCCCTCCGCGATGACCTCCAGGCCGTCCGCCGGAGAAAATCGCAGCTTTTCCAGATCATTACGCCACATCATGCAAGGTAACTCTGACCGCTGATCTTTAAGTTTGAAAAAGGCGTGTCCCTTGCTGTATACATTAAAATTTGAAATTTCTCCGCGCACGCGCAACACCGCCGGCAATTGCGACTGAAGCACACGCCCGATAAGCCCGTTGATTTCACTGACTGATCTTACCGGCTCCGGTCCGGCGAAGTGTGCCGAATCATTGCTTTGCCGGGAATTTATCGGAATCGCCGCATGATCAACCTCAGCCGCTGCCCGGCTGCCATCCGTGGATGGAGCGTTATCCGAAGCGTCCTGACGCACAGGAGGCTTGATATCCGCGGGCGCTTCGACGCGTTCGCGGCTTTTACCGGCACCGCCGCGTTTGCCGCGGGCTTTATCAGGCGTCTCATACAAGGGCTCGTCAAATAATCCACCGCTCATTACCGGCATCTCCGTTACAGGCGTTGTCATCATAAGCGATTTTAACCGTCTCTCCGAGCGCTTTTCTGATCGCGGCAAACACACCAACAACCGCGCACGTCCCAGAAGAATTTTCGATGATATTTGTTTTAACGTTTGGGCCTGTGCGGTTCGATAGAAGTATTAACATTTTGGTTTCGGCGGTTTTGCCATATCACAGAACCGCATCGAAGAACGTAGAGTTGAAAAATTTAATCCTGCCGCGGGGCGGCTTCTTCATGGTCTGGCGTTGTAGCTCCAGAGTGAGGAACTTTCCCGCCTTATCCGCGGCTCTTTGGAGGTTTTCCCATGAGAGGTTGGAAGACAGTTTCCGGTGACGGCTACGCGGTGGAAATTCCCAATGATTTTACCGCCGTGCAACGTGATGACGGCCATCTGCTGATTCACGATCCGGCAGAGAGCATTCAAATGGAATTGCAAATGACCGCCGGCAGCGATCAGGCAGAGGGATCTGATCGCTCCGGCGGACAAAATACCCCATTGTTGGCACCGGTGAATCCGCGTCAGGCGTTGGCGCGATTCAAACAGTGGCTGGGACGCTATAAAAATATGCGTATCACTGAATCGCCCAAACTGGTGCTGGGCATGCACCATGTGACCTGCACCGCCCAAGGTGCGGATTGCAAGGGAATGGTTTCGGTGCTGGCACAAAAATTCATGAAGAAACAGGCCGCAACGGGCACGCGATTCTGGGCCGTTTTTCATGGACAGGATGTGATCTTTGCCTCCTGCCGCGGATCGTATGAGGCGGTGAATTTCCTTAAACCGGTGGAAGACGGCATCATCGCGGCGGTGCGTGTGGGTGTGCGTGACACACTTAAAAGTCCGTTTATCCAGGCGGTGGTGGATCTCGCGAAAGATATTACGCCCGCTACGCCGGTGGCACCGGTGGATGATGAAACGATCAGCGTGGGGGGAATGCGCATTCGCGTTTCGCCGCTGCATCACACCTTTATGGAGCAACCGGAACACCTGGCGGAAAATGTCAAACGTTTTTTTGACGAATTAATGGTGCAGGATTCGGAACAAGATAGTCCGCAGACCGATGACGCCTGGTCGCTGGTCCGCAGCGACCTATTTCCGGTTCTTTTGCCGCGCACTTTGGCGGCCAAGCTTCCGGCGTCGATCATGCTTGAAGAATGGGTCAATGATTTAATTATTGGTTACCAGGTTAAATCACGCACTACCCTGGTAAGCATGGAAGATTGCCGCCTGTGGGGGATAGATCAGGAGACGCTGCACGAACATGCCATGGGCAATATTCTTCGCGATACGCGTGAACTCAATATGACCGGGGGCCGCTGCGATAACTATACGCTTTTCAGTTTCCCCATTGACCATCCGCTCAACGCCGCCCGGATGATGCTGCCACTGGTACAGAAGCATTTGCGGCCGCACCTGGGAAAGAACTTCTACATGGCCGCTCCGGATCGTGATGTGTTGCTGGCATTTTCCTGTGATGATGAAGAAACGCTCAAATGGTTCCGTCATCAAGTTGAAGTGCGTTACACCAAATCCCCCAACCCGTTAAGCGACAAATTATTTCTCATTACGCCCGACGGCGTCGTCGGGGATACCTACGGTTCTGAAAAGGAGGATCATCAAGAGTAACAACCCTCGGCAGCCAACCGTCGAGTAACAACAACGGAAGGCTCCCTCCCCAAGACACCGGCGGAATGTTGGAAGAAGGCCCAACATTACCGCCGGTGCCGTTTTTATAGGCGCCAAAAGTCTGATAAGCAGTGGAAACGTATAAATGTTGGAAAAAGTTTTGCGTTGTGAACCGGTTTAGTTTACAGTGAGTATGTATGTTGACAGTGGAATTCCGGTACGGCGTGCCAAAAAGACCTTACCGGGAAGAATCCTGATTCGCCGCTGTGAACGGAGGATGGCCGAAGGAAGGGTTTTTTGTCGCCTGGGCCGCGTGTAGAGCTCAGGGCGGAAAGCTCTTGTGAATGGCACCAAAGCCGGCTCTTAGAGTTGGCTGGTGTCTTGGAACTGTCGTCAGGCTGATGGCAAATGAGTGTTTCTGGCGAGTTACGCAAGGAGGCGTCCGAGGTTGAAGATAACAGCCTCGTAAGGCCACATCTTGTCCAAGAGCCTGCGAGAGAGAGGTGTGCAGTGTCTGGTTTGAACCCAACGGACCCGTCGGTGCCTGGAGGAAGTCCTCCCCGGCCCGCGTTTGAAATATTTCGGCCAGTGCCGCATGTTGCGCCTGCGCGCGCGGTAAAACCAGTGCAGCGGAACAATAAAGTCGCCTCACCAACACCGATGGATAAGTCCCCGGAAGCCGCCGCCCCGACCGAACCACTGGCGGACATTTTAGCCGATCAGGAGCAAGCCAGCGCCGCAGCAACTGTGGCCGCCACGCTGAAAATTCCCATGCAGGCGCAGATCACCCTGACGCAGGAAATGCAAACCGGACATCGGGACATTCAAACCGTCGCATTGGAAATATTGCAAAGCAATTTTCGCTGGCCGGGATATTTGAAAATTGAACCGCCCGGTTCCGAGCAGACCCAACTCTTTCCCGTGGGTGCGGAAAAAGCGTCGGCCGTATTGCAACATCGAGGAGTTCATTTTGGCACGCTGATATTGGAAGGTGCTGCCAAAAGCACGCGGATTACCGATCAGCTTCAACAATCAGCGGCGTGGCTGACTGCCATGCTGGTACTGAACCGTAATTTCAAAAATCTCCGTCGTCTGGCGGATACCGATGAATTATCCGGTGCGTACAACCGCCGGTACTTTATGGAAAACGTCCCGCACCTGCTGGATCGCGCCCGACGCGACCGCTTCTGCGTCACGATTCTGTTATTTGATATTGACGATTTCAAGCAATACAACGATCAGTTTGGCCACGCCGCCGGCGATGCCATTATCCGTGAGGTTATCCGTCTGCTGCGGCATTGCACCCGCAACCGGGATATGGTGGCACGCGTGGGCGGAGATGAATTTGCCGTGGTATTCTGGGATGAAGGCGGCCCCCGGCAGCCGGATTCACAACATCCGCGGACCGTGCTAAATATTGCCCAGCGATTCCGCAAAGCCGTGGCTGAACATCCGTGGAATGCCGAAGGCGGCCCCATTTCCGGAAAATTAAGCATCAGCGGCGGCTTGGCCACATTCCCCTGGGATGCGCAAAATCTTACGGATCTGCTGGCCGTCGCCGATCAGGAATTGATGCGCGCCAAATCCATCGGTAAAAATGCCATCGTGCTGGCCGGCCCCACCGGCGGCAGCGATATCGACGAAGGCAAATCTCCGCAATTCGAAGGCAATTAAAGCCATCTCCCATCCTGAAAAGCAAAACCGCCATACCATGAATAGCTCAATGCGGCAGCGTTGGGTTGTCCGCGAAATGTGGTTTGATGACACGATCCGATTCAGCCCTTCGCGGGTGGCTCGATGTTTATTTTTTAATGCCATGCACTTGCGCATCGTGGATTATAAACGTCGGGCCGTGCGCGGCGTGGATGGTGCTGTCAACGAATTTTACGTCATTGGCGTTGACGATTTTCATGCCATCATGCGCACTGATATGCACATTTTTAAATAGTACATCGCTGATGCGCTTTTCCGGCAAACCTATGATCATCCCCGCCACTTTACCCCTCGTCGCCGTGACATCATGAATATAAATATGTCGCCATATCGGCGTGGTGGCGGTGATCGGCTCGGCGTGATCGCGCTGCGGATGTTTGGGAATTTTCAGATAGTAGCTGACAATCTGCACCGGCACTTTAACGCCCTTCATGGTCAGGTGGGTATACACCAGATCAGTGACCGGGCCGCCGCGATGGCGATTGGATTTCAGGCGTATGCCGGCGTCGGTTTTGTTGAACGTGCAATCCATCACCGTGAGATTACGCAGGCCGCCGTAGGTGACACTTCCCACCGACATGCCGTGGCCATGATCAAAAAAGCAGTGCGTAACAAGAAAATTGTCGCAGGATAAATGTATCCAGCCATGCTTGCCGGCAGCCTTAATGGCGATGCAATCATCACCTTCGTTAAAATGACAGCCGGTGATCAGGTAATTCCATCCCGATGGATCAATGCCATCGGTATTGGGCGAATTTTGCGGTGCCAGAATGGTAATTCCCCGAATCACCACATCCCGGCATTCCTGAGGGAACAGATGAAAGCTCGGAGAATTTTCAAGCGTGACGCCTTCAACAAGTACCCGGCGGCAATTATTAAGCACGATCAACTGCGGGCGGTGAACCGGAACCGGTGTGGGCACCGGCTTTATTTTGGCTTTTTTGTCCGCGGCCTTTTCCGCCCACGCTATTTTCCACCATGGCCGCCCCTGGCCGTCAATGATACCGTGACCGGTAATTTCGATGTCATGGGCGTTATTGGCCTGCAGGCAGCCGCCGTAGCCCAATTTGCCCCGTTGGTAATCCGCCAGGTTATTGCTGAAAAGGAGCTTGGCGCCTTTTGCCAGATGAAAATTGGTATTGCTGTGGAGCTTCAAGGCACCTGTTAAGTATTTACCCGCTGGAACAAGTACCTCACCTCCGCCATCCTCACTGCAAATATCCAGCGCCCGCTGGAATGCTAATGTATCAAGCGTTCGGCCATTGGCTTTGGCGTGATACCAGGCCACATTAAACGTCTGCTGTGGAATACGCGGGCTGCTTGCCGCGAGGATTTCCGGCAACAACACGCGCTGCACAACCGCCTGCGGATTCCAATGGTCGCTACCGCCCAACACATCGCGCACTGTATACTCCGCCGCTTGCGCCGCGGTTAATTGTCTGGCCCAATGGACCCGCTGGGTGGGTGTCCAGCCGGGACCGGCATTATCAAATTCGGCGTAGCGGGTGGTCTTTTTATCCACCGGGTTGTGATGCCAGGTGATCCAGCCGCGCGGTTGAATGGCGTTGGGCATCCAGGTGTGCATGAACACGACATCGGCATATTGCCGCCAGGGCCGGCCCAGCACCACGCGGTCCGGGCGGCTTTCAGAGGTTATTTTGCAATGATTAAATACATAGCCATATTTCTGATTTTTCGGCGTCCGCGCCGCGGTGATAAAGCCGTAACCCAGACAATGAATCCGGCAGTGGTCAAAATAACTGATCGCACTGCCAAAGATGAAGTCGGTGGCACCGGCGATATAACAGTTCTCAAAATATTGCCGCTTGGCGGTGGTTAAAACCGTGTCCTGCCAACCGGTAAAGCGACAATGATCAAATATGGCACGGTCGCCATCCACCCGGATCGCCAGCGCCTGCCCCGTATTGCCGGCACAATTAACAAAAGAGATATTGGCGGCCGAGAAGTTATTGGATCGGATCCATACCGTTTGCGTGGAAAACGTGCCAATGGGCTTTCCGTTGGGACCTTTATCATTGGCGTTGAGATTATAAGTGATGATCGTCCGTCGGGCCTGGCCGTCCTGGCCAAGAAATGTGATGGCTGGCTTATGCCGCCCTACCACAACCAGCCCACGATAAATTCCAGGCTTAATATAAATTATCACCGGCGACTTGCTGTTATTGGCAACGGAATTCACCGCCGCCTGAATGGTTTTATATTGGCCGCTTCCGTTGGCCGCAACGGTCAGCATTTTTGCGGTGCCGGCGGCGGAGACCAGCCCGCTGGTTGATAGTGCCGCAATCCCTGCCGCAACGATTGTTTTTAGACGCATCGTATAGCTCCTTTCAAGGTTTGATCTTCCACCAATTTCCCGCCCCAAGCACCGTGGTGGCGGTAATTTTTGCCGCCTGTGTGCTGGTCAGTTGCCTGGACCATTTGGCTCGGCTTTTTACATCCGCCCCGGGGCCGGTGCTGTGATATTCCGCAAAACGGGCGGTCTTTTCCAGCTTCGGTTTTTTCCAGTTACTCCAACCAACCGGACGGATTTGCTTTCCCATGTAGCAATCAATAAACGTCGTATTACCATAAGGCCGCCATGGCCGCCCCAGATAGACACTTCCGGCCGGGGTGGATTTCAAGCCCGTCAGGCGGCAGTGCATAAAAACAAAGCCGAATTTTTGATTTTCCGGCGTGGATGGCGCGGTAATACTTCCCCAATGGCCCTTATTGACGTTCCGGATTGTGCAATGATCAAACAAGCCCGTGCCAAAGCCATAAATATAATCCACCGCCCCGGTAATCAGGCAGTGCGAAAAATAAGCTCTTGGATCGGGATGGGAAAAATAAATGGTGTCTTGAAATCCCAGAATACGGCAATGGTTAAAGACCAGTTTATCGCCGGCGATGGTAAGCGCCAGGGCCTGATTGCCGTTGGTGTTGGATTTCTGGACGTACGAGTTTTCAACGGTGATATTATCCAGCGTGGTATGCGGGCCGTAAATGCACAGCGTGGCCGTGGTCATGAATCCGCGCGGATGGCCATTTTTCCCGGCATCTCTCACGGGCAAATCATCGGTCAGTTGTGTATTTTTCGCATGGGTTCCCTGAAGCGTAATATGCGATTTGTCCGCCGGTATGACCACTTGCCCGGGGTAGGTGCCGGGATCAATGCGAATAATAACCGGCCGCTTGTTATTGACCGGCACCGCGTTCACCGCCGCCTGAACGGTGCGGTAGGCACCGGCGACATCATACGAAACCGTATAAACCGCCGGGCCGATTCCCGCGGTCGCAGCCCGATTAGCCTTCGCAACAGTCGCCCCGGCTAACTGCCGGGCCATGCTCAAGGGACCACCGTCAGCCCGCGATGAGCCGCCAGCCAGCAGGCCTGCAAGCAGCACCGCTGCGGAGGCTCCAGTCATCAGACGATTACCTGTCAAATATCTCATGGTGGGATCTCCTGTGCGGCTGTTGGTATGCCGGAAAATTATATCAACACATCTTCATAGGAGGTTAACATTAGTAACCCGCTGGACGGTTTCATGCGTCAATGCGCGTTCCATGGCCCGTTGCCCAGAATCCCCTTAACCGTATATTTGGAGGCTTGAGCTTTGGTCAACTGGCGTGACCAAGTTACCCGCGCTTTAACATTGGCACCCGGCCCGGTGGAATGATATTCCGCAAAGCGGGCGGTTTTATAAAATTTTGTGCCTTGCCAGTTCAGCCAGCCGACCGGGGCGATGTCCGCACCCATGTGGCAATCAATAAAGGCCGTGCTGCCATAGGCTCTCCAGGGCCGCCCCAGATATACACTTCCCTTACGAACATTGGGGGAAGCGGTAATTTTGCAATGCAGAAATACCAGGCCAAACGGCTGGTGCTTCGGGGTATTGGGTGCGGTAACGCAGGCCGATCCCACGGAACGAATCACGCAGTGGTTAAAAACCGCCCGCGCCTCACCAAATATAAAATCTACCGCACCCTGAATCAGGCATTTATTGAGATATATTTTTGCATGAGGATTATGCACATACAGCGTGTCCTGCCAGGCCAGAAATCGGCAATGCCGAAATATCACCGGACCGTCTCCGGTTCGCACCGCCACCGCCTGGCTGCCTTTGCCATAAGAATTGACAAACGTCAGATGCTCTGCGGTGATATTGCGGCCGAGGATCGTCACGGTAGGCGTGTGAAAGGTTCCAATACCCTTACCATTCTTGCCCTTGTCACTGGCACCGAGGTTGTACGTAATGATGGTTTTCTTGGCGCTGGTGCCTTCCAGAACGATATTGGAATCATCGGATGGAACGGTTACCAGTTCTTTGTAGGTGCCGGGAGCGATTTTTATAATGATCCGCCGGCGGCTGTGCGTCGGTGCCGCATTAATTGCGCCCTGAATGGTGTGATAATCCGCTTTGCCGTGCGCTGCGACGGTCATGGTTTTAGCGGATGCCGCATGGGCACCCACGCCGGTGAGCGCCACGGCCACGATCCCCATTGCCATACCAAGTCGATTCTTCATAAGATCTGTTCCTAAAAAAAATATTGTCATTTTCTACCCCGGCCGCATCGTTTTTAATCCGACCAAAGCACTGCGGAATTCCTCTTACTTCGCCTGCCCGGTTCTGCTATTAATTCCTGTCACATGAGCGTTATACGGAATAATGGCCGGCCCATGCCGGACCGTGATACTTGAATTTTCAAAGCGGATATTCCGGGCGTTGAGCATCGTAAAGCCGCGATTCGCATGGATGTGCACATTTGAGAACACAATATCATCCGCGGGCAAGCCGGGCAGTGCAGAAATCCGCCCCGCATGAGGGGAGTTGACCGAGGTGATGTTTTCAAAGTAAACATGTTTCCATACGGGCAGATTGCGATGGGTTCGTAACGGCGGCACCTGCGACGGAGTTTTGGGCTTTTTCGGATAAAAGCTGTTGATGAACACCGGCAGCCGCACATTGCGCATGGTTAAGTTCTGATACCACAAATACTCTGACAAACCGCCATACCCCGGGCCGGCTTTGAGTCGCACGCCCCGGTGCGTGTGGTCAAACGTGCAGTCACGAACCACGACATATTTCAAACAGCCGTTGGTCTGTCCGCCGACGGACATGCCGTGGCCATGTTCAAACGTGCAATGCGTAATAAGGAAATTCTCACAGGATGGATGAGCCGGCGTGCCATTGCGGGCACCGGCCTTTATGGCAATGCAATCATCGCCTTCGTTAAACGTGCAGCGGGTAATGTAATAATTCCATCCCGAAGGATCGCACGCATCAGTATTGGGAGTGTTAATGGGTGCGGTAATCGTGACGTGATCAATGACCACATCCCGGCACTGGTTGGGAACCAGATGAAACATGGGCGAATTTTCCAGATGCACATTTTCCACCAGCACCCGCGTGCAGTTTGCCAGCACCACCATAAACGGACGGTGCGGCAACTTGGGCGGATGCTTATGCCCCGGCTGCTTGCGATAGCGAGACCACCAGGCCTGTCCCTGCCCGTCGATAATTCCATGCCCTGTGATGGCAATGTCATGGGCATGTAATGCGACAATACAATTGCGATATCCGGGATGTTCAATATGTCGCTGATGGGGGGCGGCGACGTAATCCTTGGGATCGGTGCTCATAAGAATTTCCGCCCCCCGGGACAAGTGAAAATTCATATTGCTGCCCAGCACCAGCGGGCCGGTAAGATATTTTCCCGCCGGTATCAACACCTCGCCACCGCCCGCTTTTTCGCACGCGTTGATGGTTTTTTCAATGGCTTGCGTATTCATGGTGGATCCGTTGCCTACCGCGCCAAAGGATGTGATGTTAAAGAGGCGATGGGGAATCCGCGGCTGATCCATTTTTACCATCTGATGAACCTTGTTCACAACCTTGATGACCCATGCGGGTTGCGCCGCATAAGCGCCGCTGATACCGGTGATGGTTACACCTGAAACGGCAATGACACCAAATAAGGATTTTAGCGTTGATCGTATCATGAAGATGTCTCCGGAAAATTAAAACAAATTCGGGACTTGGGGTTTCCTGCTAATTGTGTTGCGGCTTTCAGTTTGTTATTTTCGCATTGTGCGCCATGACCTGCGGCCCTTTTTTGGCTTTTATCCCGCAGTTCCGCATGGTGATGTCCGCATTGACAATGTGCATCCCCGCCCGCGCCGCGATGTGCACATCATGGAGGTAAAAATCAGTGATCGGCATTTCAGGGCGTCCCACAATAAATGCCGCCGTCGCGGCACCTGTGGCTGTGATATCTGCAAGGTGAATGTGCCGCCAGCGCGGCGTGGTGGCGATGACTTGCAATTTTTTTCCCGCCAAGGCCCTTTGCGGAATCGCATAGGCCCATGGCGAGGTATTGTTGTAATAACTGCTGACCAGAATCGGAATGTCCACATTTTTCATAGTCAGGTTGCTGTAGGATAAATCATCGACCAGCCCCCCATTATGAATATCCGCCTTGAGTCGGACACCCGCCTGCGTGCCGTTAAATGTGCAATCACGCACGGTCAAATTCGTTAAACCGCCACCGGTTCCACTACCCACACTCATTCCGTGTCCATGGAAAAATCGGCAATTTTCAACCAGATAATTTTCGCTCGCCGGGTGAAGGAGATGTGCCCTACCGCCGGCTTTAATGGCAATGCAGTCATCCCCTTCATCAAAGGTGCACCCTTTGATGAGATAATTACGTCCTGAAGGATCCATCCCATCAGTATTGGGCGAATGAATCGGTGCTTTAATCGTGATACCGGTCACCACGACATCATCGCACGCGCCGGTCACCAAATTACACATGGGAGAATTTAACAGCGTAACATTTCGCACCAGCACATGGTCACAATGATCCAAGAGTACCAGATAAGGACGATGCGGTAATTTGTCCGCAGCCAGCGATGGCGCACCGCCGGGCTTGGATTTTTTGTACGCATTCCACCAGGGTGCCCCCTGGCCATCAATGATTCCATGTCCGGTAATGGCGATATCATCACACCCTATCGCGGTGATACAGTTCTGATACCGGTGATGGAAAATGGGATAATCAGAAAAACGGTTGCTCATCAGCAATACTGCGCCGCGTGCCAGGTGGAGATTCATGTTGCTGACCAGCGTTATGGGGCCAGTCAGGAACTTGCCTTGGGGAATCACTACTTCTCCGCCCCCGGCCAGGGCGCACGCATGAATTGCCTTTTGAATGGATGCCGTGTTGAGAGTTGTGCCGTTTCCGACTGCCCCGAAGTGCGTAATATCGAAGCGGTGCTTGGGAAACTGCGGCGGAAAATCTGTGAGATAAGCTGGAATCAGGTGCAACTGGACCTCACGTTGCGGATTCCATGAACTTTTCCCACCCAACACATAGCGCGGTGTGAGCCTATCGGCCCGAGCGGCGGACAGCGGCCGCAACCAGGAGATGCGGGCTTGCGGCATGGCTCCGGGGCCGGAGTTTGCGAACTCGGAAAAACGCGTTGTTTTAATATCGCGTTTATTGCCGTCCCAGATAATCCAGCCGCGCGGGTTAATGCCATTGCCCATCCAGGAATGCTTGAAAATCACATTGGCATATAACCCCCAGGGCCGCCCCAGAAACACCCGGTCCGGCGCGGTGCTGGTGATGATGCGACAGCGATTAAAGACAAATCCAAAGCGTTGCCCTTGAGGAGTTTTGGCCGCGGTAACATAACCGTGGCCCAGAGAATGAATCAGACACCGGTCAAAATACGCGCTACCGGCACCAAAAATATAATCGGTCGAACCGGTAATGGCGCAGTTTTCAAAATAGTCGCGCCCCGCATTGACCAAAACCGTATCTTGCCAACTGGTGAAATGGCAATTATCAAACACATCATGCGAGCCGTCCAAACGCACGGCCAACGCCTGCCCGTTCATGCGCGTATACCCTTTGCCCCCCTGCCCGCCGTCATTGACAAAGGTTATGTTCATGGCGGAAAAGTTATTTTCCCTGATTCGCGCGGTGGCGGTGTTCCACATGCCGATGGGCTTTCCATCCGATCCTTTGTCATAGGCAATCAGAGAATAAGCAATAATCGTGTTAGCGGGATCTTCGCCTATCAGCGAGATGGGCGGCAAATTTGCCGGGATATTAATTCGCTCATGGTAAATGCCGGGATGCACGAGAATCGTAACCGGCGTTTTGCTGTTAGCCCTAACGGAATTAATCGCCTGCTGAATCGTCTCAATAGCGCCACGATTGTTTGGTGCCACCACCAACACCTTGGGGGGCACACCGGCACCGACGGCACCAGACACTGCGGCCAGAAAGATCGCCGCAAGCGCGGCAACTGAGGAAAATATTTTTCTGGCGGATTTAAGCAAATGCATTCTCCAATTTAGCTGGGCCGATCTATCATAAATTTTGACGCACGCCCCGAACTTACTGGCAGCGCCCCTGCGGGCCACGTTTTATTCAGTACTCATTATTCACTACTCATTGAGCGTAAGCGCCCCCGCAACGCTTTCACTTGCGCTTCAGGTTTCCAATGGTCCGTTCCACCCAGTACGTGCGAAACAGTAATCTTACGTTCCTGGGCTTTGGTGAGTTCTGTAATCCACGCGGGCCGTTTTCCCGCCCCCGGCCCGCGATCACCATATTCAGCGAAGCGTGCGGTTTCAGGATTTTTCTTATCCATCCAGTGCATCCAGCCGGCCGTATTCAGTGATTTTGGCATGTAGCAATCAATAAATGTTGATGCGGCATAAGGCCCCCATGGCCGTCCCAGCCATGTATCGCCTGGTTTGGTGTAGGCGACAATTTTGCAATGAGAAAAGACGAAACCGTATGGACTGGTTTTTGGCGTGCGCGGGGCGGTAATGCAGCCATAGCCCAGGCAGTCGATTTTGCAGTTACGGAAAAAGGCGGTCGCGTTGCCAAAAATAAAATCAACCGCACCGTCAATATGACATTTGTCAAAATATTGCCGATTCTGATTCAGCAGAATCGTATCCTGCCAGCCAATAAAATGGCAGTTGTAAAACACACATTGATCCCCGTCGACACGGATGGCCAACGCTTGGCCGTTATAACCGTTGCCGCTGATTCCGGCATCATTGGCAAACGTGATATTGGCGGCCGAGAAATGGTTGTCCTGCACCCAGACGCTCTGCGTGCTGAATGTGCCGATGGGTTTGCCGTTCGGCCCTTTGTCATAGGCAATTAAAGAATTGACAAGAATCGTATTGTTGGGATCCTCGCCCAGCAAGGTAATCGGCGGCTCATGTTTGGGAATAATGATATGTTCATGATAAATGCCGGGGCGAACGAGAATGGTGACCGGGGTTTTACTGTGCTGGTTAATCGAGGCAATTGCCGCCATCACGGTAGTAAATTGACCGTGAGAGTTATCCGGCGAAACAATAATGGTTTTCGCGGCAGCGACGACTGGCACACCCAGTAAAGAGAAGAGGCCAACGATGCCAACAGCGAGACGCCGAACCCGGCTGGAAAACAACAAATGCATGGGGAAACCTCGAGAACTCGGGACATAGCATTCTACCGGCAACGATCCGCCGAAAACATGATCCGGTCTTGCCACGCGGTATCGACCAAACGTTACGTCAGCGATAAACGATCCGCAGTAGCCTTCCTTCTCGCACGAATATTCAACATGACACCGCAACCACCGGGCAGATCACCACTCCGGCTTCGCCAGATCAAACTGCGGGACCATGCAGATATCATACGGTGGGCTATCAGGCGTGACGTTGGGAACCTCCGGCGTTGCCAGCCCAGGGCCACCGTAGCCCTCAAGGTTTTTCGCCTGAAAACTCGTTCCATTCTGCCCTATCTCAGCAGCAGTAGTGTCGTAACAGAAAATGTTGTCACTATTTTGGCCCACATACGGGTTAACCTCCCAAACCACATGGCCATCGCCAAAGCCGACATTTTGGCCGTCACCATTGTGATTGCCGGAATTGAAAATATAGTTTCCATAGGTGTTGCCCGACGGAAGCGTATTATCGATCCGATTCATGTCCCCCGAAGCGCCCGCCGTCATTGGAGCCAGATCAGATGCAACGGCGACATCACTTCCGTCCTTGGACGTCCACCATCCACCCGGCTGCCCAACAGAATTCCATGGGAATGCGATTGAATAGCTCTCCCCTTGACCCGTGTAACTCTGGTGCTGCTGAGACGTCGACAGATAGCCAAAGTTCAAGTAAGCTGTCGCTCCACCAGACGTAGAACTGCTGCCGTATTGGAGGGATGGCCCCGTGGCGTAGGGATCCGATGGACAAATGAAGCTTTTGGGCGTCATCTGCCCATTGAGCACCAGAAGCCACATACACATGAGCGGACAGGCGGCGGCCGACGACCCCGTGTCGGATGGCATGTAATAGTACTGCATCGTCGAAGAACTGCTTAATTTCGGAACCGTGTTGACGCCGTTGACTCCAGAAGGTTGGTTGGTGTAGGTGTTACCGGTATTCCCTGGCGTACAGGGAAATACCCCTTTATTGCTCTGTGCGTAAATCACCATCGACTGCACCAGGCTGCGTACATTGGCAGAGCATACCGCCCGGTTCGCCAATTCCTTGGCCCGCGCCAATGCGGGCAGCAGAATGGCAATCAGCAGGGCGATAATGGAAATCACCACCAGCAATTCAATAAGGGTAAATCCCTTTCGAGCCTGCGGCGGTACCGATGGGGGATACTTGTGGGATAGCATGGACACATCCTCCAAAAAAAATGCTATAAATACAATTAGGCCAAGTTCCTTCAAGGACACAGTTATCCTGGAAATGGACAGGGCCTTTCCAGATTCAAAACTTCTTCTTCGAGCCTGACTGTTATTCAGATTCTTGTGAATCTGAATTCCTGCCCGAGCGGCTGATATGGTTAGCCGCATTAAGCGTTCCGGCATGGGTGACACCCTGATGCCCGACGGGCTGGTACGCTCAACATCTCATATCCTACGATATTAAAAAGATAATGTCAAGCGAATTGTAGAAAAAATCTTTGCAATTAAAATTAATCTATTACAATATTGTGCGCACAATATATTCTTCGGCAGTGAACCCATGGAATTTGGCGTTAATATCGCCCCGTTTCAAATAAATTATTCCCGTTATCGGGCGATAAAATAAATTATTACGGCTTATCGGCCTAAATCTCCACACCTGATGTCTCTTGGGGTGCATGGAATATTCCCGCTCGCCGGATTTCCCATGACCACGTAATTTAGCGCATGAAACGCTAACTATTCCTCTTGCATCGCCTGAAGATTCATTATAGAATACTATAGTATTGAGCGCACAGGTGCGCACGACCCAAAGATGTGTCGTACACTTTTTATTAGGGAGGTTTTTCACCATGGCCGGCAGCACACTCACCAAAGAACAAACAATCCACACCAATCGCTCCACCGCAATTCCCGCAGACCATCTGAAGGCTGCCGTGGCTGAAATTGTAGCGCATCAGAAAATTTACGACCTGCACACCCATCTATATACGCCGCGATTTGGCACGCCTGTGACCAATAGCACCGGGAAAACTGATCCCACGGGCTTAATGCTCTGGGGCGTGGAGGAATTGGTGACGTATCATTATCTCGTTGCGGAAGTCTACCGCGTGGTGCCCGCTTCTAAACTACCTTATGAGGAATTTTGGAAATGGCCGAAATCCCGCCAGGCGGATCATATATGGAAATATCTATTTGTTGAAAATACCCCCGTCAGTGAAGCCTGTCGCGGCGTACTGACCACCCTTGGCAAACTCGGGCTGGATCCTAATGAAAAGCACCTGGATGCTTACCGCAACTATTTTGCCAGGCAAAACCCCAGCCAATATATTGATAAAGTCATGCAATTAAGCAATGTCCATACCATCACCATGACCAATCCGGTTTTTGATGACAATGAACGGGATCGCTGGCTGGCCGACAAAACCGTCGGATCCGACCCGCGGTTCAAAGCCGTGCTGCGTATTGACCCCCTGCTGCGAAACTTCCCACAGGCCGCCGCCAAGCTTGCCGATTGGGGTTATCAGGTTCACGGCGACCCCTCCGCTCAGAGTATTGATGAAGTTAAGCGATTTCTCAATCAATGGCTGGATCGGCAGCAGGCCATTTATATGGCCGTCAGCCTGCCGCCGGATTTCCGCTATCCCGCCAACCAGACCGACACCTTGGCGTTGGCTGGTCAAACAATCTTGGAAAAAGCGATTCTGCCCGTCTGCGCGGAGCGTAAAATGCCCTTCGCCATGATGATCGGATCGAACCTCCGCACGCAGCCGGAATTACGCGATGCGGGCGACACCTCCGGCATCTCGGACGTGGCCAGCGTCGCGCGATTGTGCCGCGATTTCCCCGGCAACAAATTCCTGGTTACCATGCTGGCCCGGGAAAATCAGCATGAATTATGCGTGACCGCCCGCAAATTTGGCAACCTCATGCCTTTCGGTTGCTGGTGGTTTCTCAATAATCCCAGCCTGATTACCGAAATTACACAGATGCGCTTTGAATTGCTCGGCACCAGTTTTATTCCGCAACATTCCGATGCCCGCATTTTGGACCAATTGGTATATAAATGGGATCACAGCCGCAAAGTGATCATCAACGTCCTTACTGATATGTATATCCGGATCGCGGAAACCGGCCGGATTATCACACGGGAAGATATTGTGCATGATGTTGAAAAGTTATTAAATGGGAATTTTCAGGCCTTTCTGGCCCAATAAGGTCCGGACCGCCAACTGGGAATCCGGCCGCAGGAAGCGCTGGGAAATTTTGCCCCGCCTGTGGAGGAATTCCGCCGCCGACAGATGATAACCACAAGAACTATGGATATGATTCGCTACTAATTCAATAGATGCCTATTTAAAAAGGAATAAAACAGCATGGAACTCGCCAAATTCAGTATGGGTATTGGAGATCGTTTTGGCCGCCAGGGTAAAGCCCAACTCGAAGCGTTTGTACTGGCCGGCCAAAAAGGTGCCAACATCATTCCTGTATGGAATAAATCGAACCGGGAACATTTAATTGTTCATACCGAACCCAGCGAAGTGCGCCTCGAAGCGGACGCCGCGGTTAAGGTTCTGGGCTGGAAGCATCCCTATCATGTGGATGCCGACCACATCGGCATGAAAACCGTGGATCGCTTTCTGGCTCCCAGCGATTTTTTTACCATTGATGTCGCCGACTTTATCGGCAAGCCCGCCGAAGAATCGGCTATTACCAGCCTGGTAAAAGATCTGCACAAACTGTGCGGCTCGCCGGCCATCGCGCATCTCTCATCGCCTATTAAAATCGATGAGGCGGCCATTACTCGCGTGGGTAAAAAATACCTCGCCGCCGTGCAGGAAGCCGGACGCGTGTTTAAGCATATTGCCCAAGCCAAAGGCGCGGATCGCTGTATTATTGAAGTTTCCATGGATGAAACCGACAGCCCGCAAACACCAGATGAACTGCTGCTGATTCTTGCCGCCATTGGCCGGGAAGGCATTCCGATTCAGACCATCGCTCCGAAATTCACGGGCCGGTTTAATAAAGGCGTGGATTATGTAGGAAATGTGGAACAATTTGAAAAAGAGTTTAATGATGATCTGGCGGTCATCGCCTACAGCGTCAAGGAATTCGGGTTGCCGAAGAATCTGAAATTGAGTGTTCACTCCGGCAGCGACAAATTCTCCATCTATCAGCCCATTCGCCGGGCCATCAAAAAGCACGATGCCGGACTGCACATTAAAACCGCCGGCACCACCTGGCTGGAAGAAATTGGCGCTGTGGCCGAAGCGGATGAGGCGGGATTGGCGTTGGTGCGGGAAATGTACGGCGAAGCACTCAAGCGTTTCGATGAACTTTGCGGCCCCTATGCGTCGGTCATTGACATTAAACGCGAGCGCCTGCCCAGCGCAGAAACGTTAAACCATTGCTCCGGCGCGGATATCGCCGCCGCGATCCGTCACGAACCGCATTCGCCGAAGTTTAACAGCGATCTGCGCCAACTGCTGCATGTCGGCTATAAACTGGCCTCCGAACGCAAAGACCGCTTTAACGCGCTTTTGGATAAGCACGCGGCCTTTGTCGGCAAACATGTGACGTACAATCTGTTCAACCGCCATATTGAAAAATTGTTCTGTTGAACCAAGGCCACCGGATGATAATCCGGTGGCTGATCCAGTGCAGCGAACCCACCACCGGGTTGCCACGGCGGCGCGCTGTAACGCGACGCACCGAGAGCACCGGATGATAATTCGGTGGTTGATCTGGGACACCGGATATACGGCGGCTAATCGGCAGAGCTAACAAACAAGGAGCCTTATGAAAATATTATTGACCACCACAAGTTTCCAAGACACGCCGGGAAAACATCAGGAACTGCTGAACAGCGCCGGCTTTGATATTGTCCGGGCACGGGGGCCGCTTACCGAGCAACAGATGCTGGACATGGTGGCGCAACACGGCCCCTTTGACGCACTGTTAAACGGCGATGACCAGATTACCGCTAAAGTTATTGATGCCCTGCTGCCCCAGATGAAAGTGATTGCCAAATACGGCATCGGCTTGGATTCCATTGATGTCCAACACGCCACGAACCGAAAAATTCCCGTGTTGTTTACGCCCGGAGTCAATGAAACCACGGTCGCGGAACACGTTTTCGGCTTGATGGTGGCCGTAGCCAAACAGTTCTGGTTCCATCTGAATTCCGTTAAGTCCGGGCGCTGGGATCGCAAAACCGGCTGTGAACTGCGCGACAAAACCCTGGGCGTGGTGGGCATGGGGAGAATAGGCAAGGAAGTCATCAAGCGCGGCGTAGTTTTCGGCATGAAGCCACTGGCGTTTGATCCCTATTTTGATGAAGCGTTTGCCGCAGCACACGGTGTGACCCGCATGAACTCATTTGATGAGCTATTCGCTGCCGCCGATGTGATCAGTCTGCATACCAACCTCACCGATGAAACCCGCGGAATGATCAACAAAAGAACGTTGGGGCTTATGCAGGATGGAACAATCCTGATTAATACGGCGCGCGGCGGACTGGTAGTGGAAGAGGCTATCGCCGAAGCGTGTAAAAGTGGAAAACTTCGCGGCTACGGCACGGATGTGGTCGGACATGAGCCGATCGATCCGCATCATCCTTTTATTAAAATTGACAATGTGATTGTTACACCCCATATTGGCAGCCGAACGCTGGAAAGCGTGCAGCGCCAGGGCGTGCGGGCGGCGGCCAATCTGGTGAATTTTCTCAACGGCCATTCTGATTACATTCAGGCCAACAAGTTTTAAGCCCCATATTGACAAGCCCGAACAAAGTGAAGATAAAGAGGATATTATGAGCAACCCCCAGACGACTGAATTTGTCATGCCAACCGCCATGCACAACCACATCGTGCAGGCTGCGTATCGCCATCGCGGCTTTACGCCGGAGGAATCCGCCGCCGCCGGCCGTTTCAGCGATCTTACCGCGCTGCACGGCATCAAAACCCATAACGCCATCAAGGCTCTGCACTTGGATGAGCTCTTTGGCTCCAAGGCGGGCGGCTGTGTGCCGGGGGCAAAAATTGAAGTATTGCCTTCCAAATTCAAAGCTGTTGCCCGCTGGAATGCCAATCGTAAACTCGGGCAGGCCACCGCTTTTGCCGCCATGGAACATTGCATGAAATTGGCCGATGAATTCGGCGTAGGCGTTGTGAGCGTGGATAACGCATTTCATTATCTATGGGGCGGCGGGTATGTTATTGACGCCGCAAAAAAAGGCTATCTTGCCTATACCGCCTGTACCGCCGCCTTAGCAGAAGTCGTTCCATTTGGCGGCAAATTTCCTACGTTGGGCACCAACCCGCACTCCTGGGGATTTCCCACCACCCAAGCCATCGGATTCCCGATCTGCGTGGACTGGGCCACCAGCGTGGTGGCCATGGGCCGCGTACAACAGTTCTCGCGTGAAGGCAAAGAGCTTGGCCGTGGTTGGGCTGTCGATAAAGACGGCAATCCTACGCAGGATCCCAATAAAGCCGCGGCCCTGTTTCCCTTCGGTGAACATAAAGGCTACGGTCTTTCCCTTATTGATGAATTACTGGCGGCTTATATCGGCGGTTCCTTGCCGACGCTGCGCAGCCGTTGGAGCGTCGGCCCGAAAGAGGAAAAACGCACCCCCTGCTTTTTCTTTCAGTGCATTCGCGCGGACGCCATCAGCGGCGAAGCTTTTGCGTATAACCGCTCGCAGCAGGAGAATATTAAGGCGGTGCTGGAGGATATCCGCGGGCATGGCAATGAGAAAACCCTGCTGCCCGGCGAACCGGAAGCCCGGGCCGCGCAGCGCTCGGAAAAACTTGGCGGCCTGATTTTCACCGCCGCGGAAATTGACGCTTTAGAACACATCGCCCGCGAAGCGGGTGTACTTTTTGATCGCAAAAATCTCAAACCCGTGGAGAAATCATGACGCCTTCTATTTTAGATATCAGTGGAAAAGTTTGCCTGATAACAGGCGGCACCAGCGGGTTGGGCAGGGCCATTGCGCTGGGTTACGCTCAAGCCGGTGCCAAGGTGATTGCCGCCTCGAGCAATCCCGAAAAAGTACAGGCGATGCAGAAGGAACTCTCCGCCATCGGCCCCGGGCATGATGCCATCGCCCTGAATGTCACCGATGCTGCCGCCGTGGATGCCGCACTGAAACATGCCGCCGCAAAATATGGCCGCCTGGATGCCGTCGTCAGCGCCGCCGGCGCCCATAAAAAGCAACCCGCCCTGGAAATGTCGGTAGAGGAGTTTGAACGCATTATCCGCATCAACCTCATCGGCAGTTTTATTGTCAATCAGGCGGCCGGGAAAATTATGAAAGATCAGACTCCCGACGCCAAATCCGTGCGCGGCTCGATTGTAAATATCGCCAGCATCAGTTCATTTATGAGCCTTACCGAAGTGATCGCCTACGCTTCCAGCAAAACCGGCGTGATGGGTTTAACCCGCGGCCTGGCCAATGAATGGGCACCCCTGGGCATACGCGTCAATGGTATCGCTCCCGGATTTTTCCCCACTGATTTGAATCGCAAAATACTCGAAGGCACGCCCCGCGGTGCCTGGGTGAAAGCCCACACCCCCATGGCCCGTTTTGGTTCAGCCGAAGAACTGGTTGGTGCCGCCATCTACCTCATCAGCGACTCCGCCAGCTTCACCACCGGTGAAACTATCGTAGTTGACGGCGGCTTCCTGACTAAAGGCGTATAAGCCATGCGTAAGCCCCGCACAACCAGTTCCGCACGCCAAGCCGCAAGGCATATTGCCCGGGGCACCGTCGGGCTGGCCAAAGCAGCCGTCGGCCTTGATAAAGCTGACGGCATTACCATGATCAAACGTTGGGCCGTATGCGAAAGCTGCCCCAGCTCTGTAAAAACCGCCGGCATTGTCCAAACCTGTGCACAATGCCACTGCATGCTACGAGCAAAAATCCGCCTCGCCCGTGAACGCTGCCCCCTGAACAAATGGTGACATCCACCGCTTTACTGATGTGTCCTTCGCACCGTCACGATGCAACGCCCTGCGTTTTTAATGATTCAATCTGCACCAGCCTGGCTTGATCGGCATCGGCAACGTGATCACTGTGGCACACCGCTTTTTTGCCTTTATGCGCTAAAGCATGAATTTGTTCCTGCGTTAATACGCCGCGCTGCTTGAGCAGCTCGGCACCTTCCGCGGATACACCCGCGGATTGTGCTGATTTTTTCGCCGGCTCAAAATTCACATCCTTGCCGCTGGCGAATTCCTGAATTTCCTTGCTGATTCGCATGGAGCACCAGTCGTGGCCGCACATGGCGCAGAAATCCGTATCCACTTCTAAATCTTCATCGTGTAAGGCCCGGGCGGTTTCTCCGTCAAATGCCAGTTCAAACATTTTCGGCCAATTTAAAGCCGCCCGCGCTTTGGACATATCATCATCCCATTGCCGGGCACCAGTGATGCCCCGGGCCAGATCGCCGGCGTGGGCTGCGATTTTGTACGCAATGCAACCCGCTTTTACGTCCTGCGCCTTGGGCAGGCCAACGTGTTCCTTCGGCGTAACGTAGCACAACATCGCCGCACCGGCTCGTGCCGCTTCCGTGGCACCAATGGCGCTGGTGATATGGTCGTAGCCGGGAAATACATCCGTGGTCAGCGGTCCAAGCACATAAAATGGAGCATCATCGCACACCCGCTGCTGAAGCTGCATATTCATGGCGATCTGATCCATCGGCACATGGCCGGGGCCTTCCACCATCACCTGCACCCCCGCCGCCCGTGCCCGATGCACCAGTTCACCCAGCGTTTGCAATTCCGCCAATTGGGCGGCATCCGTGGCATCGGCGCAGCCGCCCGGGCGCAGGCCGTCGCCTAAAGAGTAAGTCACATCATACTGCCGCATGATGGCTGAAATTTCATCAAACAATTCATACATCGGATTCTGCTTATTGTGCACAATCATCCACTTGGCCAACATGCTGCCGCCGCGGCTGACAATACCGGTAAGGCGGTTTTTCACCAACGGCAAATGCTGCTTGAGCACCCCGGCGTGAATGGTGAAATAATCCACCCCCTGCTGAGCCTGGCGCTCAATTTCCTGCAGGATAATGTCATACGATAAGTCTTCTATCTTCCGGCCAATAATCATGGAATAAATGGGCACAGTGCCAATGGGTATGGTGCTGTGATCAATAATGGCCTGCCGACATTCCACGAGATTGCCGCCGGTGGATAAATCCATGAGCGTATCGGCACCAAATTTTTGCGCCCATTGCAATTTTTCAACCTCTTCCGCTGTATTGCTGGAAACCGGCGAGGCTCCAATATTGGCATTGACTTTGGTAGTTACCATGCGGCCAATGGCCATAGGGTCTAATCTTTTGGCGGATCGCAGTCCCTTAAAAGCGGTTGGATCCGCGATGATTTTACTTCTCTGCGCTACCGTCTGATTCACCCACAGTTGCCGCGCATCGCCCCGTGCGCCCGGGTGCCCGGCATCTTGGGACGCATCATATTGAATGTCCATGGGTGACGACGCCGCCGGCTGCCCGCCCGCTCCCTGCAAGTGTCGAATATTGGCGGGAATTACCAAGCGACCGCGCGCCACTTCCTGTCGGATATATTCCGGCGTTTGGGCTTCACGCTGGGCTACGCGAAGCATCTGCGGCGTTATCACTCCAGCGCAGGCAAATTCATATTGTGTAACCAGATTTTTAGCAGCCTGAATCATCATCGAGCACTCCTTAAATTATCCGCTTCAGCGGAACAATAAAACAACTTCCGGCCCGCGATTTCCGCATCACGTTTGCCCACCCAAGAGTTTGCGACCGGGCACAGTCACGCCGAAATACAATCCAACCTGAAACAACGAAAAAGCGGTAACGATGCAAAACAAGGGCGATGCCATCGCTCGCGCTCCCTACGCCGGTACAATCCGGGTCAGGTTCCAAGGGTTTGTTCTCAGTTCCATTTCATCGGAACACCCCTGGCGAACAGCCAGAGATTATAGCACATCAGCGGTCATGTCGTCGCATAGCCGACGTAGTAAACCCGGATATCAAGGCGGCAAATTTCCCGACGGCGTCGAGAGAGCCGATGGCATGAATATAGAAAATATAGGTATACGCATATCAACCCACCGACCCAAGATAATCCTCTTATTAGCATCGGGTGTCGTCCACCGTCCCATCGCCTGGCGTACCCCAACGAAATTCCGCATAGAGCCGGCGAGCTTCGCGGCTATACCGCAGCAAGAAATCTGCTAATTTTTTGTTCCAGCGGTTCGAATTCTTTCGGGCAAAGCTTGCGCAGCCTTTGCCCCGATAATTTCGGCCGACGTATAGCCGCGCGAAACTCCATCAATGAAACGAAAGGCGTCGCGCAGATTGCTTTTTCCCGAGGCATTGGTGCCAACGAGTACGGAAAACCTCGCGAGTTCAAGCTCGGCGTGCTTGAAGTTCTTAAAATTCGTGAGGCACAACTTTTTGATCATTTCGCGGCCTCTTTTTTTTCACCTCTATTTTCGCAAAAAACCGCCGTTTTATCTTCCATATTGCCGGTCAGTTGCATAAATTGTCGGAAGAACCATTTTTTTACTTGACTTTTATTTTTTTACAGAGTACTCTGCTATACAGAGCAATGAGCCGTGATTGGCGATTGCTGGATTTAATGAAGGACCTCTGATGCCTGATTGTCCAACATGCGGAACGGAATTACTGCGAAAGAATCGCGTACTCCTGCTGGCCGTTGGAGTTGCGATGATTACAGCCGCAGCTTTCGCCTTAATTGTGCCGGCCTTATTGGTTCCGGCGATACTACTGGTAATCGTCGGCGCTTATTTGATCGTATGGGCCACACTGGGAAAAGCCATGTGGTGCCGCAATTGTAAAAAGTTTCCACTGTTTTAATCTTAAGGAGAATGCTTATGGACGTTACACCACAAGAAGCCAAGGACCTGTTGGGACAGACCGACACCGTGGCCGCTCTCATGCGCAACCACAGCCTGTATCGGCGAATTGGCCCCACACTCATTCTGTGGGGCATCATCTGGCTGGTTTGCTTTCCGCTGACGGCCCTGCTTCCTACCCAGAGCGGTTGGATATGGTTGATTGGTGACGCCATCGGCTTTACCGGAAGCGCCTTTTCCATGCGCCGATCCAACACCAGCGTTCGCTGCAAATCACCGAATGTCGTGCGTTCAAGGGTGCTTTGGTTTTGGGCGATCTTTCTGGCCTATGGATGCTACTGGATGTATCTATTTGCGCCGGCGGGCAGCGCCCGCGCGGTAGTGTTCATCGTCACACTGGTAATGTTTGCGTATGTGGCTATCGGTTTATTAGCCCGGATGACATTCATGATCTGGTTGGGCACCGGTGTCACGCTTTTGGCGATGATCGGCTTTGGCTTATTTCAAAACCAGCCGCACGTGCTCAACGTATGGATGGGCGTAACAGGCGGATTAACACTCCTGGCAACCGGCATTTTTCTAACTGTGCGGGCGAGGTAGGATCATGCCGCAAATAGATGAAATCATTCACCAGCCGGTTCGGCTGAAAATTATGGCGGCGCTGCTGGCGTCCGGTGCGGATGCGGAAGTTGAATTCACCTTTCTGCGGGGGCGCCTGGGTTGCACCGACGGAAACTTAGGATCACATTTGGATAAGCTCACCTCGGCACGCTATGTTTGCGCCCGCAAAGCATTCGTGGGCCGAAAGCCCGTGACTTATTTAAGCGCCACACGCACCGGCCGGCGAGCCTTTGAAGACCATGTAACAGCCCTCCAAGACATTATTCGCCCCCCCGACGCCTCCAATGGGCAATTGTAACATTTACCCGGAGGCCTGCGGGAGCAATAGCCGAACGTCGCAACTGTTAGAGAAACACCGGATGACGAGGTTCATCCCATAAATCTGTAGTTCCTTACATTCAGATATCTTACATATTTTCCGGCTCATTATTCCAGCATGTCATCAGATCAGTACAATTAGCAGCGTCTCACCTGCGGCAAGCTCAACGTCATGGTTCAATGTTATAAGCATCTGGCCATTTTTCGATGTGATGGCGGCGGGAAGAATTTTGCTTCCCGCTTTCAGGGAGAGATTTTTCAGCTTGCTGGCGGGTAAACTGATGCTTCGAATGCGGAGCCTGCCCCAGGCAACCCCGATCTGGGCACGCATCTGGTCTTTTGTATGGTGCAGGGAGATACTGCCCCATCCCTGGGCCGAGGTGTACGGGGCCTTAAACTCGTGGGGATGCAGACGCGGTGCAAAGGCGATATGACCCCGCGGCCCGTCATAATCAAAGCCGCAGAGGGTGATAAACGATCCGTAACTGGCCATCGACCGTGAATAGTGATCGCTGCACTCAATTTCATTAAACGGGTTGCGGAGCTTGGCGCTGTAGCGATCTTCAATCGCTCGAGTCACCGCCAAGCCTTCCAGCAGCAACCCTTCGGCAAGCATGTGGCTGGCAACTTGATGCTCAAAACCTGACATACATTCATCAAAATAGCCGTATTGCCATGCTGATACATTGCCGAATGGGTTTTTGCGCCCCTGCGGGTTCGTGGCCATGATTAAGCCGCTGTCTCCGGCCAAAGCATAGGGCCGCCCCGGAGGGTTGGCCATGCGAAATGGCCCGACATTTAAAGTAAAATTATATTTGTAAAGCGACTTCAGGGCCTTGACCGTCTTATCTCGGTCCAGCACGCGGCCCATGCCCAACTGCCAAGCCCAGGACTGTCCATGCACCTGCTCAATAAATGAGGCGTCGTAGGTGCCCAAGGCATTGGGTTGGCTGGGGTCTTTCCGCTGAATAAAGTATCGTCCGTTAAACAAGCGGGTTTCAATGGAGCGGCGACATCTATTAAACAGACGCTCGCACCGGCTGGCGTAGGCCTGATCACCCATGGCAGTTGCCATGTGCTGACCCGCTTTGAGAGAAGCAGCGTACAGGCCACTGATCCAGGCGATTTCACCAAACCATGCTGCGTCCAAGGTGTTGGGCTGCGGGCCGGTGATCAGGCCTGTTTTCGGATCGCTGTGATGTATCAGCCAGTCGATCGCCAGCCGAACGCCTGGCCATATCTCTTGTAAGAACTCATTGTCCGCACTCATGCGATGTTCGCGATACGCGCAGAGAATCATGCCCGCCTGTCCATCGGTGGCTGCTCCCGTGCCCGGCCCGCGATAACCAATCATCCCTGTTTTCCAATTCAGGGCGGTGCCAAAATCAACGCGCCTTCGCAAATCTCGTTCCATATCAGGAAATAATCGCGATGTCGCCTGGGCAAATTCATACACATGGGTGCACGTTCCAAAGCAGCAGCCTACTCCTTCCCAGCCCCAATACTGACCGGTGGCGAAGCGGTAGCTGGTAGACGTAGAAAGGCAGGCGGTGTTATAGATGGTGCGATCCAAAAACCAGTACGGCAGGGTCGAATCATACCAGGTGTCACGCCATAATTTGGTATCACCACTTAATCGTTTATAGTTTTTGGCCACGTAATTACCCGCCTCTGAGGCATTGCCAAAGAAGCGTCCGTAATATCGTCCGGTCTTGGCATCAGCAACAGGCAGAGCACCGGTATTAGCAAAGTGCCATGTGATAACAAATACGAACGTTTCTGATTGGCCCCCACTAAGGACTACTGAGCGCCCAACCCCGCCGATGAGTGCGTGATCCAGTTGGCTTTCTGCCCTGGGGGCTGCAGCGGCATCAAAAAACGACTTTCCCTGAAGTCCTGCCTTCCCTTTCCCCGCACCTAGAAGCATTAGAGTCATGGAGCCAAAATCCGCGTCCAGCTCACGCACCGGGCGATTAGCGGCGGCGTCTATATCCGATTGCACAATGTCCGACACACCGACATTGCCCCACGCTCCGGTCGCATGGTCATAAATTTGAATAATTCCCTGCTGGCCCATAAATTCTGCAACATCGAAACTCGCCAGTCGCATGTGATTGTCATCACGGCCAGCGGCGCTGCGCACCGTTATACCATTCACCATGAGTTTTATGCCTACGAGATTGGTATCACTTCCGCCACCAATATAAAAATTAATAAATCGCCGCCGAATGGTAATTGAGGGACTGGTGAGCGTGCCGATGGCGGCATCTTTCTCGGCAATACTCTGGCCCGGTGCCGAGGCGTGGGAATTGACCACTCTGGGCCCCTTCCCGCCGACATCCCCCTGATATGATGGAATAGCAGACCGCAGGATTGGTCCGATGCCAAAGGCCGTTCCTGTTACAGTCCAATTACCATAGGTGGGCTGATCAAAACGATTAATGACGATGTCCTTCTTAGGAGAGGACGGAGGATGGTGCGCCGCGAGATCAAAGGTGCAATCAAGCTTGGTCGCGGCGGGCGTGGACCGGATAGTGTTGATGCGCCCGGTTGTATGAGGACCGGCGGTGTACAGGCTGCAGGCGTTTTCCAATATCCCCGCAAAATCAATGGATGCGTTGGTTGCCGACGAATTGGTGACCGTAAACTCGCAGAGGGTCACAGGCAGACCGGAATCTTTTGTATTGAGCGGGATAAACGGCGAATACGCCTCAAGCTTGACGTGCACTGGGCTGGAGGGATCGCGATAGGTTACTTCGCCAATGGGATAATTGCCGCGAAAGGTAATATCGCTCCACCCGCGGGCGTCAAGAGGCCTGACAGTTCCGTTGACGCGCAAAAGAAATTCCTGCGTCAGCGGGCTTTCGGCCGGGGCAGGCTGCACATAATTTGCCCCATTTTGGCAGTCGACTTCATGCGGTTTTCCGAAACCACTCCACGGCACATTACGCGGGTCAATCCCCAGACCATTACGATTGAATATGTCCCACAGCCACAGCTTTCCGTCGCCGCCCAAATAAAGCGTACCGCAGCAAATACCCCCGACCGGCATACCAATGAATTGCAATTCACCTTTCGCTTTGGAGTAGACGGTGGGCTTACCGCGGGCAAATAGCGATTTGACCCAATCGGGCTGTAGCCGTTTATTGGGCGGTACAAGCGCCGCGAAGGCGCTATCCTCAAATGGGCCAGCCATCGCCGGGCGATCGACCGCCATGACCGAAGCAGCCACGCCGCCGGACAGTGCGGCCAAAAAAGTACGCCGAGTGACACTTTTCCCGCAACAGGGTGTGGTGTTCGCGTCCCCATTGGGGGCACACGCAGGGGTTTGGATTCGGCTAATAGGTAGTTTCATAAAATCAGTCAATCATAAAAACTTTTCTAAATGCTCACTGGCTCTGTACCAGGCAAACGTATTATATTTTCAATTTTAGCAAGGGGGAGTCGCGCACCATAAAGCAAACAATTCATGCAGTGTCAGTCACGATAACGCGATTGACAGGCCCATAGATTTATCAGTTGCCAGCCTTAGCTTGGGCCATTACTTTTCGCAGTTGTTGCTCATCGGCGTTGGTCCAGTAGCCGCACTTGAGGTGCAGAAAAACCGACGTGTAGGGCATGGTAAGATTGGTTTTCAAAATCAGCACTTTGTATAGTTTGCCATCCTTATTGAGCAGGTGAATACTTTTGATGTGGATCCGCTGATGATGGGGAATGTTAGCAGCAGTCAGCATGCGGTCAATATGTTTCCGATACGCGCTGATACCTGGTGTCTGGGAGTTGGTGACAAATTGCAGTTCGCGGTCGGTGTACGCCTCGGGCCGGATGTTTGGAGCCTTAGCTACTGCCGCCAAAACGTACTTGAGTACTTTGTACATACTTTGGTGGGTAACGATGGTCTTCATACCAGCACGGCTCTGGTCCGGGTAGGCGGAATCCACAATCGCAATCCAGTTGCGGTCACCGTAAAGAGGCAGCAACTGGTGTAGTTCGCCATGCCATGACACCGTATGGGCTGCCCTCTGACTGCAGCCGCCAAGACTCAACGCCAGGAATATTAACAGGACAGGTATCGATTGCAGCAAGTGTTTATTCATGACGTTGCACCTCAAAACAAATAACACATGTTGCCAACTAAGGCCTTTCGGCCCGTCCAATTCACAGTGGCATGCGCCCCACCATAATGTCATTACATCATCATGGCAACTGGGCTTTCTTGTCGTGTGTTTCTTGTCGATTGGCTTGCTTTTACCGCCACATGAGCATATTAGATTTCGAATACACCCCTGCATCATTATTTTAGTTGCTCCAGGCAATAGATAGCAGGGAATTAGCGCGTCTACTGCGGATTGCTACGCCACTTTCGGCGGTGCCATCACGGTTTGCAGGGATTCCGGGGCACCGAGCGCGGCATCTGTGCATGGCTCAAGTTGCACCTGCGCAGATAAGTGAATATGTGCTGACGAACTGCCTATCAACAATTGCAGCTTGCCCGGTTCCAACGCAAATCTGCGCTTGCGTTCATCCCAGAACCAGAGGGCCTGATCGTTATACGGCAACGTGAACGTCACCGTGCGATGTTCGTGGGCGGCCAGATGCACGCGCTGAAATCCGACCAATTGCTTGATGGGGCGGCGTACTTTGGACTTTGGAGCCGTAACGTAGAACTGCATCACCTCTGAACCGGGGATGTCACTGGTATTGGTTAGCGTCGCGGAAACCTGCACCGCGCTACCGGCGGAAAGGGCCATGGCATCGGTTTTTATCTGGCTGAATTCAAAAGTGCTGTAACTTAAACCAAAGCCGAACGGATACAAACAGCGCCCGCGGAAATACATGTACGTGCGATCATTGATAATGTCGTAATCATGAAAGCTGGGCAACTGGCGCAAGCTGCGATACCATGTTTCCGCTAACTTGCCGCCAGGGTTGTAATCGCCGAAAATGGTTTCGGCGATGCCGGTTCCCTGGGCTTGACCAGCGCACAAGGCGCAGAGAATTGCCGGGATATGTTCATCTTCCCATGGTATGGCAACCGGGCAGTTGGCGGAAAGTATCAGCACGGTATTGGCGTTGGCGTTGTGCACCACCTGCGCCAGCTCATGCTGTGCTCCGGGAAGCACAATATCTTGGCGGTCCAACTGCTCGTGATCAATGGTCTGATCCGTGCCGAGAACCAGAAATACAACGTCCGCTTCTTTGGCCGCTTTGCCGGCTTTTTTTAACCATTCCTTATTCGCCGGACCCTGCACGGTGCAGCCGCGTACAAACTCCACCTGCGCGCTGCCGACTTTCGGGGCGTCTAGTGGAAGTAATTCAATATAGTCAAGATGAAAGAGATCCTTCTGGTCGGAGTCGCCGGCAAATACAAGGTAGATGGAATGCCAGCCGGACGCGTTGTTAATGGGGGCGGAAAATTCCTGGAATGTATCCCAGGCACCGGTGGGTTTAATTTTAATTCGGGCGGCAACTTCGCCGGCCGGGCTGTCCAAATGGACTTCCACCACGCCGCCGGTGGAGGCAGAACTTGCACGCGCTTTAACGCTGGTGCGCCCGGTGAAATCCGCCGCCGGCAACTGCACATAAAAACCATTTTGCATCAGGCCCAGCGTGGCGTCGGGCAGCACGCAGTTGAAGAATTTATAGCTCCAGTCAATGGAGGAAAAGTTGATGGCGTCGATGCGATTTTGAGCTCTTGGCGAACCCAGGGCCGCGGAAATACCATCCAGGGGTGAAACATGTACGTACGGGCCGCCGCTGTAACCGCCCAGAGCGCAGCGATCCGCCATGGGACCGATGACCGCCACTTTTTTAATTTTTAACTTGTCCAAGGGCAGCATTTTCGCGTCATTTTTAAGCAGCACCAGCGATTGGCGCCCCGCCTCTAAGGCGAGTTTTCGATGCTCTGGGCTGTCAACCACACTGAATGCGATGGTGTTGTATGACACAACATTGGGATCATCAAATTCACCGAACAGGAATCGCGCGGTGAGAATGCGTGTGAGGGCCTGGTCAATATCGGCCTGGCTTACCAATTCCAGCGCCACAGCGCGGGGTAAAAATTTCTGATACGTGCCCCAGGCAAAGCCGCAGTTCAAATCACAACCTGCCTGCATCGCCAATGCCGCCGCCTGTTCACCGGTGGGAACGTAATGATGGGTCTGGTAGATATCGCCCACGGCGTCGCAATCGGAGGTGACATAACCCCGGAAGCCCCAGCGGTGGCGCAGCAGGTCAGTCAATAAGAAGCGATCGGCGCAACAGGGAATGCCATTAATTTCATTGTAAGACCCCATGACAGTAAATACGCCGGCATCCACCGCACTGCGGAAGGGACGCGTGTAATATTCCCAGAAGCTACGGGAATTGACGCTGGCGGAAGTAGTGTGGCGATCATCATCGGTTTCATTGCAGATAAAATGTTTGGCGCAGCAAACGGTTTTTAGAAAATTGGGATTATCCCCCTGCATCCCCTGCACCACGTTGGCCACCATCGTGCCTATCAGATGCGGATCTTCCCCGAGGGTTTCATCAATGCGCCCCCAGCGCGGATCTTTAGCTGTGTTAAGGGTTTGGGGCGAATAATAAGCCAAGGCGGTGCCGTGCTGATTATGGTATGCCCGTGCTTCATCGGAAACCGCGGTATACACTTTTCGGGCCAGCGCCGGATTCCAGGAATTGGCCATGGCCAGGGGCACCGGAAAACTCGTACACGGCCCCCCGCGCAGGAGACCATGCAGCGCTTCATGCCAATATTGATATGCCGGCAACCCCAGACGTTTAATCGCCGGCGCGGTATTGCCCAATTGCCCGGTTTTTTCCGTCAACGTCATTCGAGCCACGAGAGCGGCGGCACGGCGTGCGGCTCTTTCATACGCCTGCGGCGAAATGCCCACTGTGGCGGCCGGCGGTTGTGGCATTGCGGTAGCGGGTTCACCCTCCGCAAGTCCACCGATTCGCGGCCGCAGGGACGCCAGCATCGTGCTGGCGGTCGCCGTGGAAATAAACCTCCGTCGGCTGATTTTCCGGCCTAACGGTTTAATTTCTTCTGACATAAAAAACTCCTCAATAATAAAAGTTCATAGGCATTCTGGTCGGAAAGCGCCTTACGTCTGTATCGCCGCCAACGCCGCGTTGATATATCCCAAGGCATACGCCATTCCCGCGTGCCACGGCGCACTACACGACATTTGCGGCGCGTGATCGGGAATTACCACCCCGTTAAAATGATTCTCTTTTAGAATTCGCAGCACGCGCATAATGTCCACATCGCCTTCATCGATGAAAGTTTCGCGGTAGCTGGGAATTTTCCCCCGCACATTCCGCAGATGGACATAACATATCTTCCCCTGCCGACTGTATTGATCCACCGCTTCATAGACGTCACCGTGTGTCATTTCCGCGATGGACCCTACGCAAAACTCCAAGCCGTTGCAGGGGCTGGAATTCAAATCCAATAATTTCTGATACAAGGTGGGCTGATACACCAGGCGGGGCGTTTTTCGCAGTGTGGCAAAAGGGGGATCATCCGGATGCGCCGCAAGATGCACACCGGCTTCTTCCGCGACAGGTAGTAACTCATCGAGAAAGCGCTTGGCACGCAGCCAAAGTTCATCGGAGGTTATTTCCGCCATGGTCCCCGACGGTGCCAGCGGATCATACACCATGTTCCAAACCATACCGTTGGGAATCGGTGTATTGTCCTGTCCATCCACGCCCACCGCGATAGCATGTCCACGGGCAAATGGCCCGCTGATTCGCCCCCCTACGCCGGCCAGGCTGAAGTTGTACCCCATGCAGGGAATTCCGGCCTGCCCCATCCGCCGGATCATGGTTTTCAAACCCTCCATCTGCTCACAGCGTTTCGGGCCATCGAGCAGCACGTCATACCAATGAGCCGGGTCAAAGTTTTCAATGGCCGCGATTTTTAAGCCCTCCTGCGCCGCCGCTTTTACCAGCGACTGAAGTTCCTCCAGCGACCAGAGCTTTTTTGGGTCACCGGCGTACCCCCACCCCTGCTTGCCGCCGGTGGGCTGGTCATCAGTTTTGCTGTGCGCCCCCCCGTTAAAATAATCCACCAGATGTGCGACAATATGCGTGCAGCCGCACTGCCGGGCAAAACGGAAGTTCTCCGGTGTTAAGGCGTGGCGATATAACCCCAGGCCAAGTTTCATGGATTCTCCTGCTTGAGCGCGGGTGGCAGGTTGCGTTTAAATAATTTTGGCGCATGGGCATCATATTGACTATCAAACTTGAGGCGAACGATTAGCTTCACTATCATGTGCCGATCTCCAATGTAATTTGATCCAGCACGATGCCGGGATCAACCGCGTACACTGTCAATACGTGCCGGCCGGCGGGAACGTTCCCAACCGCAAAGCGCAGCGGAATATGATTCTCCAGCACACCGGCGCTGCGGATGGCATTTCCCACCACCCGCGTTTCGCTTGATGCAAATGGAACGGCCCGCACGTGCGGCGGCGAATCGTCCCATCGCATAGCTAATCGCAACTGCATGCCCGGATACAATTCGTAGGTTGGTAAGACGTGTAGAACTACTTCCCCATTGGCGCATTCAGCTGGTACATGGATGTGATATTCCATTTGCGGCGCATGGGCAAGCTCGGTTTCAGGATCCCATTGATTTTCCGGAGTCGCGGGCCATAGTGCCATTGCACCGCTCGACCATCCCAGACCCACGACTTTGCGCCATGCGGCAGTCGGTGTGCGCCGATGTCGCTGGAAGCGATCCGCATCGACTGTCATCAGAGGAACTGCCGCCGGCGGCGGCAGATTACGGGCAGATTGGTTGTGCAGCCAGGGCCATTGCACGGCCGCCCATGCCGGATTCCACGTGGTGCCGCCCATCGTGGCATAGTGCCGCCATTTTCCATTGGCTAATTTATTGTTGTACCATGCCACTTGTTGCTCAATATACGCGCGCCAATGGACTACCGCTTTTTCATGCTCGGTCTGCGCGGTTTTATCAGTATGCGCCAGACGATCATATAGGAATATCAATCCCGTGGCCGCGAGCATTTGTGCGGGATAACCAAAAAGTTCAAAGAATGCATCGCGGCTGTCTTCAGGAACATGTTTATATAACTGTGATTGAGCATGTAACAGGCGATGGTAGTCCGCCATGAGCTTTTCCACTTCCACCATCGGCAATTTGGCCGCCCAATCGCGATTCATGGACTCCGGCTTGCGTATCTGGCCCAGACGGTAAAACTCCTGAAGCATCGCGGCAATCGCGGCGGCGGGTTGATCGCCGCATATCTTCGCCGCAAATTCCCTGAGAAATCGCGGCTGCGCATCGGGGCCAAATGCCCTGGGATTCCAAGCCAGCCGGGCGGCGAAATCGACACCGATTTCCCGTGGTTTTATGCCGCCGATATTAATGACCCATATTGTTTTGGAATCATTATCCCAGGCCTTCTTGAGCTCTTCCCACATCAACGCCGGCGGCGTTGTGTTAAGCCAGCAATAGGAATGCGGACCCCCTAAATATTCAATATGGTAGTAAACCCCCGCCCCGCCGGAGTGCTTGCGCTGCTCTGGGTTGCTGAACTGCCGAATGTATCCAAAGTTATTGTCCGGCCAGACGATTGTCACATCCGCCGGCACTTTCAACCCGGAGTTGTAAACCAGCAACGCCTCCTTATACGGCACATAACACTGCGCCGCTGGTCCCCACCGCCGCGTGACATAGCGCTTGAGCAGCGCGCGTTGAATACCGAAAATTTTCTGCACCAGGGACCGTTCCTGGGCCAGCGTATGGACACCCTCCAATGGGCTGTCATACGGCCCGCGCATGCCGACGGTCCATATCGCTTCGTATTTACCGCGCGTTTCTACGGAATGGGTCCAGAATTTCAGGATATTTTTGCTATTGGTGACAAAATTCCACGGGCCATTTTTGCGGGCGTCCTTCCCATTAAGAAATGAAACTGGATTGGCCAGCATAGGTTCAACATGGGAGGAACCCATGACAATCGCGTAGTTGTTGGCTAACACTGAATTTTCGGGGATTGCGGCAAAGGCCGTGGAGCAGTTATGCATGGCCGGCCAGAGGTAATTCAGTTTCAGCCGCAGCATCAGGTCAAAGACCTTCTCATAAGTCTTGGGGCCGACATTCCCCAATTGGGGATCAAATGTTTTGGCCGCCCATGGTTGGAAGCCCCAGTCTTCATCGTTGATAAAAACGCCGCGATACTTGACACCCGGCTCACCACCAAAGCGCACGCCGGCTGTCACCGCCGCCACCGCCGCCTTTTTCACCGGCACATCCGCCCACCAGAACCAAGGCGAAACACCGGATAATTCACATAAATCCATTACTCCATACGCCGTTCCACGCCGATCACTGCCCGCAATCACCAGCGCCCGGTCAATACCGGCAACAGGGTGTTCCACAGTCTGCCACAGACTGGCCTCCCATTTGCCTTTTATCGCTGTAACATTAATTTTCCCAGCCGCCGCCAACTGATCCACCCATGAACTTTGCCCCAACGTGCCGATGATGATCGCCGTCTTCAGACGATTCGCCCGCGTGACAACCTCCGGCCTGTGCCCCGTGACGCGCCGCAGATCATCCGCGAGCATACGCCCGGCGATGTGCACCACCTGATGGTCTTGCTGATCTATTAGAATCGTCGCCGCGCCGTGCGGGCCGGCCAGCAGGAGATCGCCGGCACCGGCGGGCCAATGCGTGATGACCTCACACGCCGAGGCGCGATCCGCTGCATGGATCGGGCGTTTACGTCCTAAGAGGGAACCCGCCATCGCCGCCGTTGCGGTGCTTTGAAGTAATCGCCGTCGATTAAACAAGTGATTTACTCCACTGTGGGTTACAGGTTACAGGTTACAGATTCCAGATTCCAGATTCCAAGTCTCAGCGGCCATGGGACCGGAGATAATTCTCCAGCCAGACAAAGGCCGGTCGGGGCGTGCCATTTTTGCGGATCAAATACGTATAAGGCAGCCAAGTATGCCCCTGCTTAAAATCCCAGAAGGTTACCCCACGCACCATGGGGTCATTCCAGAATATCGGAAATTGCGTTTTCATCTGCTGCAATTGTTTGCGATTGCTTTTAAAGTTCAGATCATACTCGCTGATATAGATGCCCAGCCCCAGCGATCCAAGCTTCTGCAAATCAGCACGGATGACGGAAGACTTAATATGCTCCAGGCCATGGGCCTGACAGCCGATGCCGTCAATTAAATGCCGCTGCTGCAATAATTTGATCAGACGAATATATTTGGCCGTCTCGGCAGGATAGCCCAGAATATTATAATCATTAATCAGCAACTTGGCGTGAGGGAAATCTTTCCGGGCTAATTGATACGCCCAGATCACCCATCCCCATTTAGTATTTCCGCCGGGCAGACCTTTTTGGTACTTCGGCCGATGGTGCAGAGGTTCATTGACGACATCAATGAATTGGAATTTGCCGTTGTAATGTTTGGCGTACGCGGCGTACCACGCCCGCACCGCCGCCGCCGCATTATGCACATTGACCCATGGCGGCTGCTGTTCGCCCCAGATCATATTATGCTGTTTGACCAGCAGATGCTTGCGCCGTGCGAAGCGATACATGGCATTCAACGCACCCCAGTAGAATTTCCCCTTGCGAGGTTCCACGCTGCCCCATTTGCCGGCGTTTTCCGGGGTGATTTGTGTGAATACGGTGCCAAACAAGGGCGAATTAAACCCGCTCCAAGTTGTACCGACAAAGCGCTTGCCGTAATTATTTCGCGCCGGCGCGGCGTGGGCCGGTGCAGCCAGCCCAAATGCAAGAAAACCCATGATGACAATTCGTGTGATCTTCATAAATCCAAAAACTCCTGGCGACGGATAGATTATACTAGTTATTACTCGGGCCAACGAGTTCGACCAAGCCTGAAAACACTTCGTCCACACCCATCGGCGCTGCGAACGTCCGGGCAAAAAAGGGGGCCACGAAGCATCAGGCTTCGCAGCCCCCCCAGATGGAATAAACCTTCCCGATCAGTTGTTAGGCACAATATTGTAAACGTAGAGACCATATTGCTTGATAATTCCAACATGGCCGTCTGCAAATACGGCGTTGGCGTAACCGGAGTTCTGAGCCGAGGTCATCATGTGCCGATAGCGGAGACTGTAATCGTAGTTCGTACCACCGCTGGCGGAATAATCGACATTTCCGTCCCAGACATCGCCCGGAGTTATCACATCCGTCAGCACCGGCGAATTATTGTAGACCGCCCCGGCGTGCCAAGAAAGCGCTCCGCCCGGCTGTCCACCGGACCCATATTCCATCCCCCATTCCCATTGAAATGTGGGCCAGGAGCCACCGTCCGAGAAGGACTGGATGTTGTCCGCGAACTCGATCAGATGTCCCGGCGTGTGGATAATGGTCATCCGAGCGGTCGTTTCTCCTACGTCGGTTGTCGCGAGAGCTTGGCCTTCAATAAACAGGTTCGGATTTGCGCCGTAGTTAATGTCCCAGAAATTCTGGTCGTGAATCACGGCAGCAGGGCATTGGAACAGTGCAGCGTCAACGGCCGCAATATTGCCAAAGTATTGGGCATTCGTTCCTTTATAGGGCGGAATGATATAGCTAACCGGTGCATCCTTCTGCATATAAAACAAAAATTGGCTCCATCCAATAAAACCGCCCTGCGATTCCGCCGGGGGATTCCAAGCTTGGGAGTCCGCCGTCCCGGTTGACGTAAAATCGAGATCGCCCGGCGGGGCCATATCCTCGAACTGGTTGGCGTACACTGCGGTAAGCTGCCCTAAACTTCGCAACTTAGCTTGGCATTGAAGGCTTACCGCGAGCTGCTGTGCCCGCGCCAGCGCCGGCAGGAGCATCGCAATGAGAAGTGCAATAATCGATATGACCACCAACAGCTCAATGAGTGTAAAACCGCGTATGCGAGTATACATACTCGATCCTTTCTGCTCCCAGCGGGAGCTATTTGAATTGCCCACTTGCCGAATGGGCTGCGGTTTGCCGCAACTATCCGCGGCGGATGAAACGGTACTTTTTTTGGTATCCATTTGTATCTCCTTATGGATGTCCATTTGCGAACTGAATTTTGTGCTCCGCCAGCCGAATAAGCTGGGGGGTGGAAAATTGGGCCGTACAGCCGACATAAACAACTCCTTCTTCAAAACAAGATTGCCACAACCTTCAAAAGACTTTGTTTATTTCATCGTACCTCCCAAGGCCCTTGATTCTCATCCAAAGGCCGACAAGCACGTTACTAAGGCAACATTCGCCACAGCGCGGTGCCGAATTAGGCTGCGCCGGCCATTCCCTTCAGCCGCTTCCGGCCTACGAGAAGCAGGCCCAGGCCGCCCAATGCAAACAGCCCGAGCGTCGCCGGTTCGGGTATTACCGTGCTCACCGGCTGAATCTGAATAGCGTTGAGAAATTCGCGGTCGTTGGCCCCGGCGGTGGTACTTATTAGATAGCTCGGAACATAGTAATTAAGAACTATCCGCCCATTACTGCCCGCCACCGCGTTGAGCACACCCCAGTTGCCGTTGGCGGATGCCGGAGCCACCGTCGCCGCTGCCGCAGTCGGCGTGACCTCTGTCGCCGCACTGGGCGTGGTTGCGCCGTTGGAATACAACAGGAGATTCGCCGCTCCGCCCGCTGGCGTGTTTGCGCTGGCAAGCTGGATCGCGGTTGTCCCGCCAGCCCAACTTGGCGTATCCGAATAGACGTACAACTGGTATGAACTGCTGGCCGACAGGCCGCTGACGGTAACGGCCATTTGCAGCGCCCCCGCCCAGCTCGCATATTGGTTCGAGTTCCAGAATGCCCCTGACATGTACGCCGGCGTTACCGTGGCACCCAGATCACCGCCGGTGTTCCCCTGGGCATAGGCTCCCACACTGGTAACCGCACCTGTCGAGTCGACCAAATTGGAATTGGTAGCCCACGCCGTGGTCACGAAATTCCAAGCCGTTCCAGTGTCCTGCGTGTCCATGCCAACGCCGCTATATGCGACATTGTTTGTACTGGTGTCTCCAAATTGTATGTTGATCGCCGTCGCGCCGACCATCCCTCCCGATGTTCCGACCGCCGTAGCCGCCGCCCCGGCTAATAGCGCCGTTGTCCCCAGACCTCCAAGCAACTTCGTGTAGCTGTACTTAACACTCATCGCACGACTCCTTCAAAGGAACTCATCTCTCACCAGCACCATCGCCCACGCGAGCGAACATATGCACCGGTGCAAAGTGTTCATAATCTCTACGAGTGCCCAGGCGATGTGCTTCCATCGCCGGGTGTGGCAATTCTTTTTCGCCACGTATTAACTTTTTCTACATCGCCGGGCCGGCATTCTGCGCCAACCCCTGATCGACATTCTCCGCTGACTTATGCGAAGACATTGCATCAATATGTCTAAGTACAGTATGTGCCTTCCAGAAGTGCATTACAAGAGCGTTTTCTGCCAACTTGTAGCCGAATTATGAAGGGGATCGGCTACTGCCACGGTGCCCGCTGTAGGCTCGGAATTGGCCCGGCGTCATGCCTTTAATACGGCGAAATACCTTTACCATGCGATTGGCATCCGGGAAGCCGGACTCCACGGCGATGGCGTGCACTTTTTTATCCGTGCCCACCAACTGCCGGGCGGCATATTCCACGCGCAAACGGGCGATCTCTTCGGACATGCTGCGACCGACATATTTCTGAAACAGATCGTGCAGCCGCCGATAGGAAATGGGGACATCCATCGATACTTCCTCCACATTGATCGGCTCGCGATACCGTGTCCAGATGGTTTTCAACGCCATGGCCACGTCCGTATTTTCAATGGCCAGAATATCCGTGCTCTGCCGTGTCACAACGCCAATCGGCGGCACCAGCGTCGGCCCGCGCGAAACTTTCCTCCCGGACATTAACTGATCCAACAATTCGGCGGCGGTGAATCCCATGCCCTCCGCATTGTCATCAATGCTGGATAATGGAACGGTGGTAAAATTACATCGCAGTTCGTCATTCATCACACCGAGCACCGCGATCTGCTCGGGCACCAGAAGGTGATCTTCATGGCCGGCAAAAATAACTTCAGCCGCCAGATCATCATTTTCCGCGGTGACCGCCAGCGGTTTGGGCAGCCTGACCAGACTTTTGCGCAACTGGGCAAAGAGGGCCGCGGGCGGAGAATTCTTGGGTAGTCCGGCGCGGGTGTCTATGAGATGAAAAATCCGGTTAGCGCTTTTGCAGGCGGCTTGAAAGCATTCTTTGCGCTCCAGTTCGCATTTACTGACGCCCTTGAAATAAAACGCCAGATGTTGAAACCCGCGTTCCACGAAATGCTGCACCGCCAATTCGGCAATAGCCTTATTATCATTGGCCACGCGCGGGGCGGGGGAAATATCCTGGTAACCGATGTTCACCGTGGGGAGCTTAAAGGATGCGACCAGCGAGGCAATTTCCGCATTAGGTCCCAGCATGGCGATTACCCCATCGGGTTCCCAAACCGGAGCGGCGCTGGCGTTACGCACCGAGGCTGAATCCAAGGCCCATCCCGCCTGTTTGGCGTACCGCGCCACGCCCCGGTGAATGGCGATGGAATACCACCCCATTAACAGCAAAATGCGCCGCGCCGGAGTCCGCGTAAGATGAGTTGGCTGCGCCAGAGGAAGCGGAAGATTGGCCGCCGTCACAGTGCGGATGAGCTTTTTTGTTTTCATATTACTGCGGCCTTTCCAGCCATTGGGCAAAAATTCGCCATCCATTGTGATCCGTCGGATCACCCCTGGCCCACGCCCGACGCCATCACGTAATATTTTCCACGCTTCGCGGCCGGGCGAGCAAAAGGAATGACCCGATGACCGATGCAAGCAAGCCTAGCGCGGCAGGCTCAGGTACCGCCGCAACATTTAAACTAATAAGCCCTGCCGAATCGGTCAACTGATAGTTAAAGCCCGCCGGGCCGCTGACTGTCCAGGAACTTAAATCTGCGGAATTAGACAGGGCACCTGAAAAACTCAGCAGGGAATAAATTCCCGCACCAAAATCAGCACCGGGTGTTATATCAATCGCTACGCCTGAGCCTAAAGTCACATCCGTGGTAATTATAAAGCTGTTACCGCCGGTGCCGGCAACCACGTTAGGGACGTTGAGAATAAAATCCAGCTTACTGGAATTGGCAAGCGCTAAATTCTGAATTTGTAGCGTTCCGTAGCCCCCATCACCCGGGGATAGAGCACCGGCCACGGTGACTGTATTGGAAACCGTGCCGGTCCCGCCGAAAACCGCCCTCGCATTCACGGTCACCGCGCCGGTGATCACGCCCGAACCGCGGATACCCGGCAGTGAATCCAGAAAAACATGCACGTTACCGTCAAGGGTGGTGGTACCAGACGCGGTATCCGCGCCGGTCATCACCAGCATATTAGTGTTGGAATTTCCCGTATTTTCTATCGTCAGCGAACCCCCGCCGGTGATATTGCCGGAATATCGTGCTCCGGCTTGGCCGTTCATATCAAGATGCGAACCATTGTCATTAAGCTCCATTGCATTGGCTATATCCACACCGGCCGCGGTGTACCGCAGCGTGCCGCCGCCAAAATCAAGGGCGATCATTCCTGTTCCCAACGCCCCTGAGGATGAAACCGTCTGTATGGCACCACTGTCAACGACCGTACCGCCCGGATTCATATACTTTTCCAGCCATTGCATGGCCGGTCGGGGATTGCCATTGGCATAGAGTAAATTGGCGTTGGGCTGCCACGTGTGGCCATACGCAAAGTCCCATAAGGTTACGCCTTGCACCATGGAATTGGTGTAAAAAATCGGGAACTGCGTTTGCATTTGTGTTAATTGAGCTTGGTCACTGGTTTGATTCAGGTCATATTCCGAAATATAAATGGGCAGATCAAGGGTATCGAGTTTATTGAGATTGCTTTGAATTGTTGCGCTGCTGACATTTTCCAAGCCATGCGCTTCCAGGCCAATACCGTCTATGAGGCCCTTGCTTTTCAGCACATTAATCAGACTCATATATTGCGCTGTTTTCGTGGCGCTGGCTAAAATTCCATAGTCATTAATCAGCAACGTGGCATTGGGAAAATCAGTCCTTGCTAATTGATAGGCCTGGACCACCCATCCGAATCCACCGTAGCTGGAGGAAGACGTGCCGCCGTCCGGCAAGCCTGAAGCGTAACTGGGCGAACCGTCCAGTGGTTCGTTGACGACATCCATAAGGTTTGGCGAGAACTCATTTGCATAAGCTGAGAACCATTTCTGTTCCGCCGTTGTGGCATTGACGGAATTTACCCAGTATGGCTGCTGCTGCGACCAGATCATGTTATGCTGTTTAACCAACATACCGCGCTGTGCCGCAAGCGCGTACATGGCGCTAAGATTTGACCAGTTAAACGTTCCGGGCGACGGTTCCACACTGCCCCATTTGCCGTCATTTTCCGGCGTAAGCTGCGTAAAAAATCCGCTGAAGGATGGATATGCGACTCCCTGCCAGGTTGTCCCTAGGAACGGCCGGCCGATGGCCAGCCCGACATCGGCGAGCGCCAGCGCAATGGCCGCGCCGGCCGCAGCGCGGATCAATAGGCTGGCCCCTGCCGCACGAAGGTTTTCAGCAGCCATCAGACGACTCCTCTCATTGGCGTCCTATCCGAGTAACGGCCGGATTGCCAGTCCCGGACTTCCGGTTTCACCGTCGTCTGGTTTCGGCATTACTGGGCAACGCTTAGTGCATAGCGATGCACCTTCGGGCGGCTGGCGGAATATTCCCGTTTGACAATAATCGTTTCAAGATGATAGATCGCTTTAATGATCGCGCTGACGGCTGGCCCCGCAGCGGGATCATTTTCCGTGGTTACGGGCAAATTGGGCGGGTGGGGCTTGGTCCACCATGGATCGAAATTTTCCATCATCGTTTGCACTTCATAGCGCCCCACGCAATGCGCCTGGATTTCTTCCCAGACGATGTTGCTGACGTGATACGCCTGCTGAAGCATGGGCGTGAAATAGTCAGCCAAATTAATTCCCTTTGCCAACTGCGCTGATGAAAATGTTCCAATATCGCGGCCGTCAATTTTGAGATTGTATCGCGGTGCCGTCAGCCCTTTAACCGCAAGCGTTTCCTGGTCCAGTAACCGGGTAAATCCCGACAACTTGTTAATCAGCGCAGCCGCCGGATTGGTGTATTTGGGATTAGGTTGCGGCGTACGGAATAGCTCCCATGAGGGAAATTGAGGCCAATTTTCATGCAATCCAAGGACCGGCTCGGGCAAAGAGCCATCGCGTTGCGTCCAAGCGATGGCGGAAGCGGTTGCTTTCAAGTCGCTGATACGGGTATTGACCGCACGTGCAACATGCGAAGTGGCGGCGTTAATATCCACCCTTGTCACCGTCGCCGGCGCGCCCCAGGCCTTCAGCAGCGCCAAGGCCATCATCATTTGACCGGCGGCGCTGGGATGAATGCGGCCGGGGAAAAACTGCTTTGCCAGAGTCGGATTTATTTTTTCCGCCTCTTGGAGCACCTTGACCATCGGGGCATTGAAATCAACATACATTAAGTGGTTCCGCCGCGCCAGCCGCTTTACGAATTGGCAGTACCGTATCAGCACCGCGTTATATCCACCGGGAAATTTCGGCTTATGTGTAATATCATCATAGGGCGTCGTTCCCAGCAGAACAATCCGCACGCCCGGCAAGTGCCGCTTGAGTTGGCGTATAATGTGCTCATATCCGGTTTTATAAGTGTTGAAAATTTTCTTGTTAAATGGCTTATACGCGGCGTCATTCATGCCCAGCATGATCGTGACCACATTGGGTTTGAACGCAAATACATCCCGCTTGAGCCGCAGGTCCACCGGGCCGGCCCAGCCGCCGCGTACGGTATCGCCGCCCACACCGGAATCAATAAAGCGCACGTGCAGCTTTGGAAATCTGGTATGTACATACGTTTCAATCTCGGCGCAATAGAACCGCTGATCGGTGATGCTGTCACCATAAAAGCAGACACGGTCGCCGTTTTTCAGAAAAAAGTGGGATGGCTCCGGCGCTGCCGAGGCCCGCGCCATCCCCATCAATCCAAGACATAACAGGAATACCAACCCCAAGCGTTGCGTCATATGTGGTCTCCGGAAATACGCCGCCGTTAAAACAGTTGCACCAATCCATCCCCGGCAAAATGCGGGACATATGCGGACTATAAAACAGTGGGCCAAATCCGGCAAGGACAAAATCTGCCAAAATGTAGTCGTTTTATGAAATACCCCCGAACCCCGAAAGACGCTACGGGATCGACGGGTGCGGCTGCCCGCTTCGGTGGCATCCGCCCGTCCCCCAAAAGGCCAACCGATACCGCACCTCCGGTCACAGTGCAAGCTTTACCGCAGCGCCGGTATACATGATCACTTTATCCGGGGAGGTTGCCGGGGCCAACCCGCCGCCGTGGCCCGGCTTTACTAGCACAATATGAAACGTGCGTTGTTTGAGCATTCCCGGAAACTGTCCGTGCCGCCGGCTGATGTGCAGTTCACTCGCGTGATCCAGCCACTGGAAATCAATGGTTGCGTGGACGCCGCGCTCATAGTTATACGAATCATTTTCATCTTCATAAAGCGTGAACTTCCCATCCGCACCGGGATAAATTCGGATTTCCAAGGGGTCGGCCGGCTGGGCCGCATACTGCACCACCGGCCCGAGCGGCACAATGGATCCGCTGCGGATAAATAGCGGCATGGACTCCAGTTCCGCGGCAGCATGAATATGCGTGTGACCGCTGTGGCTTTCACCGGTCCAGAAATCAAACCAGTTGCAGCCTGCGGGCAGATACACGTCGCGGGCTTTGGCCCCCGCTTCCAGCACCGGGCTTACCAGAACCGCTGGGCCGAACATGAACTGATCACCAATGTCATGCACGGCCGGGTCGGTGCGGAAATCCATAATCAATCCGCGCAACATGGTGTATCCCTGATGCGTTACCATCCAGGAGACGCTGTAAATATAAGGTAGCAGCCGGTAACGCAGGTGATCAAACTTCACCAGCATGGGCATGATTTTCGGCCCGAATCGCCACATTTCCTTGGGGTAATTGGTGCCATGCACACGGAAGAGCGGGCAAAACGTTCCAAACTGGAACCAGCGGACAAACAACTCCTGATAGGCCGGGTCCTGGGGTGACTGATGGATGAAAAAACCGCCAATATCGGTGTTCCAATAGGGGATGCCGCTAAGGGCAAAGTTAATGCCACCGGCGATCTGCGCGCGCAGCACCTCCCAGGTGCCCTGCGTATCACCAGACCAGGTAATGGCACTGTTGCGCTGTTGTCCGGCCCAGGCGGAACGCGTAAGAATCATGACGCGCTTTTGTGACGTTGTGGCACGCTGGCCGTCATAAACTGCTTTGGTGTGCATCAGCGGATAAGCGTTGTAAACAAATGCACCCCAGCCCATGTAGGTTTTAATATCCGCAAATTGTCCCCAGTCGCCGCCAAGTTCCGGCTCGGAGGCATCCAGCCACCAAGCGTCCACCCCAAGCGAAAAAAGTTGAGTTTTAAGATTATGCCAATACAGTTTGCGGCCCAGCGGATTAAATGGGTCGTAATAACTGCTCGCAGGATTCCAGGCGGCCCCGCCGCCGGTGAGGGGATACAGCACGCCGGCTTTTTTCATTTCCGCATAATTGGCTGATCCGGGGGCAAATTTAGCCCACACGCTGATCATGAAATGCAGGTGTTCCTTATGAAGGGCGGCGATCATATCGCCCGGATTCGGATAGCGGACCGGATCAAATTTATTGGAACCCCATGGGTAAGGCACCCAGTAATACCAGTCCTGAATAATGCCATCCATCGGGATATGCATGGACCGATATTCCGCAGCCACACCCAGCACCTGAAGCTGGGTGTTGTAATGTTCCTTGGATTGCCAGAACCCCCATACCCATTTGCCCATCATGGGCGCGGGGCCGCTAATGTCCCGCCAAGCGGCAATTACATCATCAAGTTCCGGGCCGCGAATCACGTAGTAGTCAATCCAGTTGCCCACGGCAGACTGCCAGATCAGCTTCTCAGGGGTGCCATTTTTCGGCGGTGTCCGCCAGCGAAGCTGAAAGGCAGCCGGCCCGCCCTGCTGAAAATATTCGATTTTAATGCTGTATTTTTTTCCTGCTTCCAGGTGTATCCGCCCCGTGGATTCCGTTGCGGCCTGCGTGCGCCAATCATTAATGATCTGCCGGCCATTGATCCACAGGCGTGCCCCATCATCGCTGGTGGTGGAAAAAATATACGCACCGGTTGTTGGCGCAAGAATTTCACCTTGCCAGCGAATGGAAAAATGATCGGCCCCGATTCCCTTCACCGGTCCATGCGCCCAGTTGGTCAGAGAATTGAAATCAAAGCTGGAATCCACTCGCGTCGCCTTAAGCGTTTGAAAATCAGTTCCCGCGTAATATTCACCAGTCAGGCCGCCCGGATTGCCGGAAGCATCAAACAAATTGTCCACCGGAATGGGTGTCCCTGCGGCAACACCCGCGCTGACGTCTGTAATGGCGGGGTTATCCCAAAAGATGCCATAACCGCGACTGGAGAGCAAAACCGGAATAGCGACGTGGCGATTTTTCTGCATCAACTGCACGGATTTACCGTGATAATTCATGACGCCCTGCTGATGCTGGCCCAGGCCGTACAGGGCTTCGTCCGCGTGCAGTGTAAATTCCTGTCGCACTTGGCAGGTGGGCACATCCTTAAAGGTAATTGGCTGCATGAATTTTCCGCCGGCGGGATTTTCCGCCAAAAACGGCTTTCCCTCCGCGTCCACGAATTCAACAGCGCCCGTGCGGCGGTTTACCCGCGCCGCAAGATGCGCTGTGGAAACTTCCACGTACCGGACGGATTCATGGAGTTGCCAGGCCACGGCCGCCGGCGCGGCAATGACCGCCAGGCTTTCATGCTGCTCCTGGCCCGCGCCCAGCGGCGAATAAAGCACGCGGATCACACGATCGGTATAAACAATCAGACGAAGGCAGCCGATGGTAAGCGTCAGTTCCGCGCCATTGGCCAGGCGTTTGACGGCGGTTACCGCTGCAGCTCCATGCACCGTGGGAAAGGGTTGACCGGATTGCGATACCGTTGCCGCTTCCAAAGGAATGCCACTGATAGCGAGCGCGCCTGCGGCCGCAATTGCTCCGGAATATTTAAGCATATCACGGCGCGTTGCAACGGCCCCGGCATCAGAGGGTGGAAGTTCCGTACCTGTGGCTGTGGCAACGGGACCAACCGCGGAAATGCTTTGGCGCGTCATGAAGTTCTCCCAAATTTAATTCGCCGGTCAGTGATGCAATGAAATAAACGCCGCCATTACATCTATTTTCCGGCACGCCGCATGGTCACAATTGTCGCCGAATGTCCGGCAACCGTAAAGGTTACCTGCTGACCGCTTACCGCAATTTTCAGCGGCTCGGGAGCAATTCTGGCGGGATGATGCATTGTGTTGGCAACACGATCCGAAGAGGGTGCCACCGTTCCGGCATGAACCGCGCCCAGGGGGAATCCCTTGCCCATTGCCAGGGTCAGATGCATCGGGAGATCGGTCAGATTCACCGCTTTGTAATAGGCGGTCTGGTGGTTGGCGGAAACCGTGGCGTCCGCCTCAAGGCCTTTCACGGCCGTCGCGGCGACGCGGTATTTTGCAAAATGATCGCGCCAGAATTTCATGACAACATAATTAGGTGCGGGGAACCAGGAACGTCGGCTGAAATTAATCAAGGCGTTGTTCCAATCCTTTTTGTTTTGCCCCACCCATCGCAGGAAAAGCGCCGGTGAGGCCATGCCCACCACGGAACCCTGCCGCTCGAAGCCGGTGAGGATCATCCCGGCAAAGATTCCCGTTCTCCAGTCAATGGTCATTTCATTCCATTCGGATACGAACATTTTGATTTTAGGATTGGCGGATTTCCGGATTATGTTGCCTGTTTTACGGATGAAATTCAGGTAGTCTCTCGCGCCGTTGATGTAATAGGGCGGCCAGACGTACTGGTGAATGCTCAGATAGTTAAAATAACGCGCATCGGCGTTGATGATTTCGCGGTTCCATTTCAGATTGAGACCACCGCTGCCGCAGGCGATAATCCGAATTCTGGGATCAATCTTTTTCAGTGCTGTGGTAAATTCAACGAGAGCCTTGATGTATTGCGGAGCCTTATAGGTGAACCATACCTCATTGCCGACTTCCCAGTATTTGACGTTATACGGCTTGGGATGGCCGTATTTGGCCCGTAGCGCTCCCCATTTATTGGTAACCGGGCTGTTGCAATATTCCAGCCATCGGCATGCCTGTCGAATGAAATGTTCCCGCATCTTCTTACTGGCATTACTGGGACCGGTATCGAAGCATATTTCCGGGGACGCGCCAACGAGACGACAGTAGTGGATATATTCATCGGTGCCAAAATCGTTGGGATCATCATCGTTCCAGGCATTACGCTCGGAGACACGGTCAACATCCGGCCCAATGCCATGCATCCATTGATATCCGTCGGTATAGCCCCCACCGGGCCAGCGAATGAGCGTGGGCTTAAGAGCCTTGATCGCCGCCAAAACGTCCGGCCGAAATCCCCCGTTATTTATCGCACGCTGGGACATCAGCGACACTTCATCCACATACGCTGTCCCAGAGCCACTTAGACCAATCTGCAGTGTCGCTCGTTTGAAAGCCTTGGCGACGCTGAAGGAAAATGCAACCCGGCCCCAATCAGGTGTGACCGTCGCGATGTTTTTTTGATATAGAACCTTGTTGCCCGCTACCATCCGGAGCACAACGCCCTGGGGTGCCGCTCCGCGGAGCCATAACGACCCGCGATACTCTCCTGCGTATCTCAGGCAGACATCGCTTTGTTGCACCCCCGTGGGACTTCCGGTCGAAACAATCTTGACGCATCGCTCGCTGTTGCGCGGGTCTTGCTCTGTGGGGGCAACACGACCCCTTCCATAAGTCGACCAGAAACGCACGTTAAAGGGTGGCGCTTTTACAACCTTAACTTTTGGCACCCCGCTGAAAAGGGTTTTTCCCCCGGCAATCGTGGTGATGCGGATATGCTTGAACGCCGCCTGTGTCTGCCATGTGCCGATACCGACCTTTCCCTGAAACTTTGAACCGCCATGCAGCGATTGATCAAAGACTTTCTTGCCGTTCACCCATGCCTGTACGTGCGGCCCATGGCAACGGAGGCGAATGTGATACCAGACGCCGGTTTTGATATGAATCGTCGGCTGGGATACCACCACCCCCGGAATGTTATTTCCCCGTGACCGCTGGATGGCATCCTGGGTATCACGCCATCCTCCCAGATTCAGCCAGAGAAAGTGCTTGGCATTGCGGTCATAGAACAGTATAAGAAAACCCTCCTGGCCGCTGATCTTTTTTGCGTCCAATGACACCTCGTAATTCGACCAGCCAGCCTGGCCGAAGGTCTTGACCACGCCAGAGCCGCCCCCAAGTTGTCTGATCTGGCTTCCGCTGGCCACCCAGTACCTGCCGCCCCCGCCGACTCCCTGCTCAAAGCTAGGATTCCAGATAAGTTGTCCCCATACGCCGTTATCGGCGGAGTGATAGATGTGTTCAAGAAACTGGCCATAGACTTTAGGATCAATCGTGTTGCGTACCTGTCCCGGGTGGATCTGCACGACTTGCGTCCTGGTTGCTGCATCGGCTTCGGGCGATTGCAAGAAACCGCATACCACCAGCGCCAGACTACAAAATAGAGCAACCCAGCCTTGGAGGCGTGTGCAAGATTCTTTGATACGCTGTTCAAACATCGGGGATTCTCCTGTTGATGAGCAAGTCTCATTAAGATTAACTGATCCGAACTATAGAACAGCCTGTCGAATCCGGCAAGGCCAATATCTGCCAAAATGTAGCCGTTTTATGAAATTGCGAGCTAATGCATGGACGGATGAACTTTGGGCGTAAAGGTCAGAGACACGATAAACATCATCGCCGCACTGGCGGTGAGAATTCCGAATACCACGTTAATTCCGAACTGATGCAGCACCCAGCCCAGCGGCAAAAGTCCTGCCGCCCCCAAGGCGTTGGAAAGCCCCAGCGCAATGCCTGAACCCAAGGCCCGGTTCTCCGGGAACATATCCTGCCCAATTAACAATGTCGGCGAAAACGTGCTGAACATGGCAATGCCCAGAATAGCCGCTACGAGCCATAGCCACGGCCCGCCGGCAACAACTACCAGCGGCAATAAAAGCAGCATGACAATACTGCTGCCCACCAGCACCGGCCGCCGGCCGAAGCGATCCGAAACGGTTCCCCCTGTGGCCTGCCCGATCACACCGGTAATTAAAAGCGTGCTGATGATGGAGGCGCCCGAAACCAGAGCACCGCCCCGGAGCTTCCACATCAGGGGAATAAACACAATGGTTCCAAAAACGGCCAATCCGCGAAAGGCTGAAAAACTCACCAGCACCAGAAACGGCTTGCGGTGCTCGCGCCAATGAAGTTTTGGAGCACTTTGACTTCGCGGGGGCAAACTGGGTATCAACTTGATCATAAACGGCAAGGTCACCAGCATTGGCAACGCAATAATCCATAGGTTATGCAGCCCCAGATATACGACAATCACACTGGTCAACAGAGGCCACGCTCCGCGACCCAGTTCGCCGCCGATTAAAAATAGCGACAAGCCCGCCCCGTGGCGGCGTTCCGTCAAGCTTCGCACAGCCGCCAGAGCCTGGGGATGAAAAATTGTGCTGCCCAACCCGGACACCAGCAACAGCACCAGCAGGACTCCCACATTAGGCGATAACCCCACCAAGGCTCCGGCCACGCAACAGCCAAAAAGGCCGCCAATGATAAACATTTTCCCCCCCACTTTGTCCGCCAGAATGCCGGCCGCCGGCTGTAATGCCTGCCCCATATACGTCGCGGCCATGATGATGCCCACCATGGCCAGGGGCTGATGCAAGGCCGTAAGCACTGCAGGAAGAATACCAGGCAGATAAAACGCGGCCCCATCATTAAGAAAATGGGTCCAGGTCATGCATACTAAACTTGCGGCTCGGGAGCGTGCAGTTGGATCATTGGCTGGTGGGGATAAATCCGTTGGGGAGGCTGTCGTCATGGGGAAATTATACCCGAGAGAGCACTAGATTGTTATCTTATTCACAATGTTGCTTCGCAATCTCATCGGGATATAGTTATGGGTAATCAACTGCATTTCCGGTTGCCACCTTGGTAGGTGACAGCTTATTGGTTGGTTCCTTTTTAGGAGGTCACGTATGGCCACCGTTGCATGCCTTCTGGCGGGCAAGTCCAGTCACGTCTTCAGCATCAGCCTCGATGCCACAGTTCTGGAAGCCACACAAAAAATGAACCGTCACCGCATTGGTTCATTGATGGTCACCGAGGGTGATCGCGTCATCGGCATTTTAAGTGAACGCGATATTCTCACCCGTGTTGTGGCGGAAGAGAAAAATCCGCGGCAGGTGAAAGTTGGCGATGCGATGACATCCGATGTCGTCGTGGTAACGCCCGACACAACCATCGAAGATGCCAGCAGCATCATGCAGTCACGCCGCGTGCGGCATCTGCCGGTCTGCGATGCCGAAGGCCGCCTGCTGGGGTTGATTTCCATCGGCGATCTGAATGCCCGACAGGCCAGTGACCAGGAGGTCACTATCACGCATTTGAATGAATACCTCTATGGCCGGGTGTAGGTAATCGCCTTGCGGGAAAATTCCGGCGGATTTTTCTTACATCGCAGCGCAAGTCATGTTAAGATGTTCGCCATGGCGAATACACGCGAAAAACCAATTACCAAACGCGGACGGGATACCCCGTGCGTGCGTCAATTATCGGTATTTGTTGAAAATCGTGTCGGGGCTTTGGCCTCGCTGATGGGAATTTTTGAACACTCCGAGGTCCGCACGCTGGCCCTGACGGTTATGCAAGGCGTGGACTGCGCCATTGTACGATTCGTATTTAGCGACGCGGACATGGCGGCTGATGTCCTGCGGCAGAACGATTACCGCTTTTCCGTCTGTGAGCTGGTCGCCGTGGAAATGCCGTCTACGGCCTCCGGCGAAGGATTGGCGCGTATCGGCAAGGCGCTATTAAGCGCGGAAATAGATATACATTATGTCTATGGCTTGATCACCGATCCGCATCGTGCGGCGGCGGTGGTGATCCATGTGGATAATCCGGCGTTGGCCAGCATGGTGCTTTCGGAAGAGCATTTTGTCCTACTGGATGAAAATGACCTACGATAGCGGGGATGTGGGTTACAGGTTACAGGTTACAGGTTACAGGGGACCGGGGACAGGGGACCGGGGACAGGCGGGGAACAGCGGGTGGGTAGAGCCGGGGCCAAGCGATTGCAAAACGGCGATGGCTAAGGCAAGGTGGTGGTCTATGTGCATAATGTTGGAGTAGAAACATATGGGTGCGATTTTTGGTCTTATTTCTCTGGCCTGCTTTATATTCTGGCTTTGGATGCTTATTGATCTGTTGACCAGCCGCCACAGTGTGGGCGTTAAAATTCTCTGGGTGATCCTCATGCTCTTTCTGTGGGTGCTGGGATCTATCCTTTATTTCTTTCTGGCGCGCGGCAAGGCGGCTTAAGCGATAGTACTAAAATATTTTCCATGCTTACGCGGCAATTGGAGTCGGCACCACCGACAGAGCCGACGGCTTTGTGAGGGGCGGTAAGTCGGGGTTCGGCAACTTATTTAAAACATGGGACTGTACGATGGAAATTTTTCCCCGGCTTACCAAGCACCTGTGGCCACATCGCGCACCGGCGTCATAACCGTATCAAACGGTGCAATGGTAGGTAAAACGGAACTTGGAGCGGTGCCTGTGGGTGTCAGAGCTGTTCCACCGCCGCCGACGCCGCCGCTGGAAGCATAAGTGAATATGTTATCGCGGTTTTCTCCGACATAGGGCGTCACACACCAGGCCACGTGAGCGTCGCCGAAGCCGACGTTCTGGCCATCACCATTATGATTCCCAGAGTTGAAAATAAAGTTGCCGTAGGTATTGGCCATTGCCTGCGTGGGGTCCCGTTCGGCATTACCGGCGGCGGATGTATCGGCTGCCGGCGCCATATCGGAAACCATGGGCAATTCAGCACTGGCGGCATTGGTATTCCACCAACTGCCGGCGATAAAGGCACCATTCATATTATTCCAGGGAAATGACATGGAGTAGCTTTCGCCCTGACCGGTATTGGAAACGGTTCCCCTGACAACTCCAAAATCGGAATAGTAGGTACTGCTGCTGCTGTATTCATCCGACGGTGCGGTCGCCAGAAGATCGGATGGGCATATAAAGCTCTTGGGCGTAATTTGCCCGCTTAGCACCATCAGCCACATGCATGCCATGGGCGAACCTTCCTGCCAGGCATTGCTGCCGTACATGCTTTCCAAAATTGTGCCAATGTTCCCCGCTGAATCTGTCGCCGCCGCGCCGGGGCCATTCTGGTAAGTGGTGCTGGCTGGAGGCAACACGCTGGGAAATTGACTCTGATTGCTCTGTGCATAAATAAACATGGATTGCACAATACCCCGCACATTGGCGGCGCATACCGCACGGTTCGCCAGTTCTTTCGCCCGCGCCAAGCTGGGCAGCAGGATGGCGATTAATAAAGCAATAATTGAAATGACCACCAACAATTCTATCAGCGTAAACGCCCGCAATCGCCCATGTCTATACTGCATATCCCGAATCTCCTGTTCAACCCATAGTTATCGGGTAGCGCAGGCGCGGACTTAAGTGAGAATCAAAATATTGTGTTGCAACGTCATATAACGTAAGCATTTTGGATTGTTTTGGGACCCGACGCGAGCTTACAGTTACAGGGGACGGGGGAAATGAATAATGAATAAGGAGTAATGAGTAAAAATGGGGGAGTGGGACGAGGACGGAATTAGGGAAAGCTGGGAGGGCGCGTGAACGCCAAACAAAATGGCATCGCCAGCGCTTCCAAAATCTTCTAACTCCTAACTAACTTCTAACTTCTTGCCCCGCTAGGAGCCTGTCCGAGTAATGGCCGGGATTGCGATTACTCGGACAGGCTCCTAGATTCCCGCACCCTGATCCAGATGGATGCCGCACTCTTTTTTTTCCAGGCCGGCCCAGCGGCCGCTGCGCTGGTCTTCATCCGTTCCGACCGGGCGCGTGCAGGTTTCCGGATTACACCCGATGGAATTGTATCCCAGTTCCCACAGCGGATGGTAGGGAAGTTCATGTTTCTTCATATAGTGATGGATATCACGATGACTCCATCCCAGCAGGGGTGAAATAGCCCAGCAGTTGACGCGCTTATTCCACTGCACACTTTGCATCGTTGCGCGATGATCCGATTGATGAGCCCGCACTCCCCGGAGCCACGCGGCCGGGGCCAGTTCCCGCATCGCTCGGTTAAAGACTTCATTTTTATTGGCAGCGCAACACGCTTCCACGTTCCGGCGCACGCGCGGATCCGGCTCGCCATTGACGGTCAACCAGACGACCGGATCATTGCGGCTGTGATATTCGCGCACGTTTAAATGAAAGCGTTGCCGCATAGCCTCCATAAACGCCAGTGTCTGCGGAAACAAATAGCCGGTATTCACCAGCACAATGGGAATATCCGGGCGAACCGAAACCGCCAGATGAATCAGGCACATACTTTCCGCGCCGAAACTGCTGGTCATAATCAGATCGGTTCCAAATGTCTCTGCCGCCCATTGCACAAGCTCCGCGGGGTCGCGCGTCTGAAAATCCGCGTTGATTTTTTCAACATCAAACGCTGGAGAAACGATAGATGTACTCATGTTTGCAACTCCATCCCTTGCCGGGCACGCCGGGCGCTCCACGCCTGTTCCAGCCGATCCATATATTCCACGGGCACGCGCACATTGTCCCGCCCGAGTCCCAGGGCAATATCCGGCTTGGGTGTGCCGTGAAAATCTGATCCACCGGTGGTGATCAGGTTGTAGCGCCGCGCCAACTCCAGAAAAAGTTGACTGTCCTGCGGGCGATGATCACTATGCCAGACCTCAATACCATCGAGTCCCGCCTCCACCAGATTGGCTATTACATGTTGCAGTTGAGCCGGATTTTCCGTGCGCAGTTGCGTGGGATGGGCCAATACCGCCAACCCGCCGGCGGCATGAATACACTCCATCGCCTGCCGCGGGGTCAGGCGCTCTTTATCAAAATAGGCCGCCCCGGTGGTTCCCAGATAAACATCAAACGCCTGTTTGACGCTGCTCACGCAGCCCGCATCCACCATGGCCTGAGCGATGTGCGGCCGCCCTAAAACAATTGCCCGTCCGTCCGCCGATCCGCGCCGGGCAATAGCCTGCACCTGCTCAAGGGTAATGCGGCAACCTAATTCATTGAGCCGCGCGATAATCCGCGGATTGCGATTGTTTCGCCCTTCCAGCAGAATATCGCTCATACGCTTAAGCCCCGCTGAAAGCGGATCAATGTAATATCCCAGGATGTGCATGGTTCCCGGGTGCGGATATTCCGCGGAGATTTCAATTCCCGGAACAAATCGCAAACCAATTTTCCGCGCATGCGCCTGGGCCTCCAGCAAACCGTTGCCGCTGTCATGATCCGTCAGTGCCAAGCCCACAAGGCCTGCCGCCTTGGCGCTGTTGACAAGTTGTGTGGGCGTTAATGTGCCATCACTGGCGGTACTGTGCGTATGTAAATCAACGTATTGCGTGACCATGTTACCCATCACCCCTGCTGAACCAATCGCCCATGTCGGCGAAGATAATTGAATATTATTTCCACAGCCTGCGACACGGACTGTTCTGGGCTTTTTAGATGTATTTCCGGATTGACCGGCGGCTCATAAGGTGCATCAATGCCGGTAAATCCCAGTGGCTTACCCGCCGCCACTGCTGCCCGGGCTTTTTTGTAAAGCCCCTTTGGATCGCGTTGTTCGCACACTTCCACCGAGGCATCGACAAACACTTCCACAAATTCATCCGGCCCAACAAGTTGCCGCGCCCGCTGCCTATCAGCGACATACGGACTGATAAAACTTGCAATGACAATCAAGCCCGCATCCGCCAGCAGCCGGGCTGATTCGCCTGCCCGCCGGATATTCTCCGCCCGGTCCTCTGGGGAAAATCCCAGATCACGATTAAGACCGTGCCTTAAGTTATCCCCATCCAGCACATACGCCGGATGGCCGGAGGCAATTAACGCATGTTCCAGAGCCACGGCAATGGTAGATTTCCCGCAGCCTGAAAGCCCAGTCAGCCAGACAATGCACGGGCGATTATGCGTCGCCGCCGCCCGCTCTGCCACAGTTACTTTGGATGGATGCCAAGTTATGTCAGTCGCTTTTGTTTCAGCCATCGCGATACGCATCCCAATAATACTAATGAGCCATTACGCAGTAAATCCGCGGCACAAGCGGCGAACCAGCCATTACACACAACACCTACCAGTTAAGTGTGCAATGAATAATACGCCACTTTGTCCACAAATTCAAGTTATACCGCGCCACAGAGATTTAACGTAATTAGTCGCTACAATGCTGGCTATGGATGAAGCCCAACCTGATGACTTGGAACTTGCCGAACCGCTGGCCTTGCCGGATTCCGATGAGGGTATGGAAGCGTTGACGTTTAACATCCGCCACGATTTGCAGAAGCGGCTGGACATTTATCTGCGGGATCGGCTTTCCACCCATTCACGATCCATGCTGCAAAAATTAATTAAGTCCGGCACCGTTCTGGTCAATGGCCGAGCCGCCAAAGTCAGCACCCTTTTGCGCAGTGGCGATCGTGTGGAATTACAGGTTCCACCCGCCGTCGAACGTGAAATATTGCCCGAAAATATCCCGCTGGAAATTTTGTATGAAGACGATCATTTCATCGCCATTAATAAACCGACCAATTTGCTGGTGCACCCGGCGCGCGGCCACTGGACCGGCACGATGACCAACGCTCTGGTCTATCACGCCCAACAAACCGCCGGAACCCTTTCCGTCGGCAGCGACCCGTGGCGGCCGGGAATTATTCACCGCCTGGACCGCAACACCACCGGCCTTATTCTTGTAGCGAAAACCGATGAGGCCCATTGGCGGCTGGCCGGACAGTTTGAGCGGCGATCGATCCGCAAAACCTACCTGGCGATTGTCCATGGTTCCCCCCCGCTGGATAGTGATCTTATTGATGCACCGCTGGGCGTGCACCCGGTCATGCGGGAGAAATATACGGTGCGCGAAGATATTGGCCGCACCGCCCAGACGGTTTATCAGGTTAAGGAACGCTTTAAGCGCTTTACACTGCTGGAATTATTTCCCAGGACGGGTCGTACCCACCAGTTGCGCGTGCATTTAAGCCATGTGGGATTTCCTATCGTCGGCGATGTGATGTATGGAGGTCGCGCCATATCTCGCCGGGATCTTACCGCGCAGGTTGCGGATTCCGCCGACCCTATGATTTCCCGGCAGGCCCTGCACGCATGGAAACTTCAGTTTGTGCACCCCAGTAAGTTTAATCGCATGGCCCTGGAAGCGCCGGTACCGTGGGATATTGCCGAATTTTTGACGCTCCTGCGGCAATATGACCGATGAATAGCGCAGTAACGCGAACCGCCCGTCCTGCCGCTTTCGGCGGTTCGGGCGATTCGCGTGAGTCAGATATTGTGAATTGCATCATGCACCGGACTTTCCAGTATTGGATCGCCACATCTGGATTTTTTGTGCATAGCCGGAGTTTTTATTCATGGTAGCGCCGGAAGTATTGGAACAGTGTCAGCGAATCATTGACTATCGCTTTGAGAATCTGCAACTGCTGGATGAAGCCCTCACCCATGCCTCATCATCACCCAATCGGCGCAGCTCCAATGAACGCCTGGAATTTCTGGGAGATGCGGTGCTGGGGTTGATTATTTGCCAGAAAGGCTATGAACAATTTCCCGAGTGGCTGGAAGGGCAACTCACGATTCTCAAATCTTCAGTGGTGAGCCGAAAAACTTGTGCGGAAGTCAGCAATAGCCTTGGTCTGACCGATTTAATCCGCGTGGGCCCCGGCATGCATAAGTCCGGGCGATTACCCAGCAGCCTGGCGGCCGGCGTCTTTGAATCCGTGGTCGGGGCGATTTATCTAGATGGTGGTTTTGAGGCCGCCGGTAAATTTATCCTCCAGCACATGCAGCCCTGGGTAGACCATTACGCGGATGGCGAGCATCAGTTGAATTTCAAGTCCATGCTTCAGCAATACGCGCAAAGAGAATATGGCTGCACGCCAACCTATGAAGTTCTTGCCGAAGATGGGCCGGACCACAAAAAAACCTTTCGCATACGAGTCAACATGCAAGGGCAATTTTACGAAGGCACGCAAGGCCGAACCAAAAAGGAAGCCGAACAGGAAGCCGCGCGACTGGCGCTTATATCCCTGGGCGCATTGGATGCCGTGGGAGAAATGATCGCGGAGGCAACACTTCCAAATGACAATGGCGATAGTCAACTGAAACCATGATCTGCGGTGGGAAGCATTACGTTATTGAGCACCGTGGTGACAACCCGGTGGTTTGTTCGTGCCATCAGATCAACCACCGGATTGCCATCCGGTGCTCCGGTGAGGTCCCCGTCGTTCCCCGATTTTTATTCATCACGCATTATTCACGGCCCAAGCCGACACCCGTCACTGTCCCCTGTAACCGTAACCTCATCCAACCCGCTGGTCAGCTGGGTTAAAAGCTTACCGCGACGCCGGCCATGACGGTTTGGGCGAATTGGCGGTGGTCACCGACTTGGGTTTCATATTTTTGAAAAAAAACCGCCGGGGACTCCGGCGGTTTTCCTTGGTTTTTATAAACTTGTTCTCGGGCACTGTACGCCTTACGTAGCGGCGGCGGCTACAGGTTTGGCGGAGGAGCGGGTTTTGGTTTTCGCGATGTCCACCAATTGCACCACGGCAATATCGCCAGCGTCACCAATGCGCCATTTGGCGGTTTTGATAATGCGGGTGTAGCCGCCATGACGGTCGGCATACACGGGGGCAATATCCTTGAAAAGCTTCTGGACGACGCTGTCATCCAAGAGCATATCGGTATCTTTGGGATCGGCCATAAGCCGATCACGCAGGCGGGAAATCACCAGCCGGCGAGCGGCGAGGGTGTTTTTCTTGGCCAGGGTAATGATAGGTTCAATAAAGCGGACCAATTCCTTGGCTTTGGGCAAGGTGGTTTCAACCTGTCCATGCTCAAATAAGGATTGAGCCAGATTGCGCAACATGGCCTTACGGTGGGCCGCGGTACGGGAAAGTCTTCGTCCAACAACACGATGACGCATGGAGATATCCTCGCGTATAAGGCGGCTTAAAATGATCAAGCCGCGGATTAACAAACAAAATCAACCGGCAATTCAAGAGGCCTTTTCAGCGGCCTCTTCAGTTTCCGGTACATCTTCCTCCTCATCGGGTACCTGCATACCCAGCGAGAAGCCCATTTCCTGGAGCTTGCGCTTGATTTCCCGCAGGCTGGTTTTGCCAAAACTGCGAACCTTCATCAATTCGCCTTCCGTCAGGCGTACCAGATCACCGATGGTATGAATTTTTGCCGATTCCAGACAATTGCTGGCCCGCACAGACAATTCCATCATGGAAAGCGGCTGATCGAGCTTGCCTTTGAGTTCGTCATTAAGCTCAACCGGCGTGGTTGGCTCATCGACTTCCATCGGGGCGTCAATTTCGTCACCCAGATCCAGGTGAAGCAGAAACGCGTTGAGATGCTTACGGAGAATCTTGGCGGCTTCCACCAACGCCAATTCCGGAGAAATGGTCCCATTGGTCCAGATTTCCAGCAGCAAACGATCGTAATTGGTTTTCTGGCCCACGCGTGTATCTTCAGTTTTATAACGCACGCGGGTGACCGGGGAATAGATCGAATCAATCGGAATCACGCCGATGATCTGTTCTTCCGGCGTATTTTCTGAAGCGGTGACAAAACCGCGGCCTTTGCGGATGTCCAGTTCCATATCAAAATTGGTATCGGCATTCAAGGTGGCCAACACCAGGTCTTTGTTATGCACCGTCAAGGCAGGATCGCCCTTTAGATCACCGGCGGTAACGGTGCCGGGGCCTTTTTTCTGTACGCTTAAGGTCTTGGGAATATCCCCTTCCAGCGATACCACCAGGCCTTTGACGTTGAGAATAATATCGGTGACGTCTTCGACCACGCCGGGAATCTGGGCAAATTCATGTTCCGCCCCGGCGATGCGCACGGAAACCGCCGCGGCACCTTCCAGCGAGCTAAGCAAAATACGCCGCAGGGAATTACCAACCGTGGTTCCAAAACCGCGTTCAAACGGCTCAACGACGAATTTTCCATAGGTATTTGAGACAATGGAATTATCAATTTCAACTTTGGTCGGGAGTTCAAGACCACGCCAACGCATTCGCATAAAAAATCTCCTAACTGACTATTCCGCAGGATTATCGCCACAAGGCATCTGTCACAACGGAACAAATTACATTACAAATTTTTTACCACCGCGGAAATCCGTTACAACGGATATTCACCGTGGCGGAAAATCCCCACCCAATGGCACGCAACTCTTTCAACGCGTCGCACCCGGCCCCAGGCCATCAGGTACTGACACAGTTGATATCAGACGCGCCGTTTTTTCGGTGGACGGCAACCATTATGCGGAAGCGGGGTGTTATCCTCGATGGAGGTAATTTTTAATCCGCTGTTCTGCAAGGCGGTGATGGCCGATTCACGTCCGGAGCCCGGGCCTTTAACCCGCACTTCAATTTCCTGCACGCCGAATTTCTTGGCTTTGGTAGCACAGTTTTCCGCGGCACGGGTGGCGGCAAACGGGGTACTTTTGCGAGCACCCTTGAAGCCAACGGTTCCGGCGGAATCCCAAGCCAGTGTTTCGCCATTCACATCCGTGATGGTTACTTGTGTGTTGTTAAAGCTGGCTTTCACGTGGGCGATTCCCCGGCCCACGTTTTTGCGTACTTTTTTCTTACCCGTTTTTGCCATGTTATAACCTCAATGATTAAAAAATTCCGGCGGGCATCCCACGGCCCTGGCCGCGCTACGTCCGACCGATATTAGCCGTGGAGTTCCTTCACGCCCTTCTTACCGGCGACAGTCTTGCGCGGTCCTTTGCGGGTCCGGGCATTGGAGCGTGTGCGCTGGCCGCGTGTGGGCAAGCTGCGCCGATGGCGCGATCCGCGATAGCATTGCACGTCTTTGAGTCGGGCAATGTTCTGTTGGACTTGCCGACGCAGGGAACCTTCCACAACAAAGCTTCGGTCAATGATATTGCTGATACGGGCGACTTCGTCCTCAGTAAGCTCTTTGGCCCGCTTTTGCGGATCAATATTGGCTTCCTTGAGAATACCCATGGCATTGACCGGTCCAACGCCATATACATATCGCAAGCTGATGCGAACTGGCTTGTCCAGCGGAATATCCACACCGGAAATACGGGGCATACAAACTCCTCAACAGGCTTTCTGGTTTCTGATACAGGCCAACTTCAGATCCCGCCCATGGCCGAAGCCACGAAGAGGTTCCGAGATAACCTGCTGAACATGCAAACTTAACCCTGGCGCTGCTTATGCCGCGGGTCAGCCTTACAAATCACGCGCAAGACGCCATTTCGGCGCACTACGACGCAATGTTCACAAATTCTCTTAACGCTAGATCGCACTTTCATCGCGTGCTCCAAACTCGCTTCCACCCGGTGGAACTCTCCAGCCGAGGGGCAAACTCTTTACTATACCAAAAATCTTAAATTAATCCAGTGCTCTCACTATATTCATCGTCCCGAGGGTACCTATTTTTTGGCAGGCCCTTCGAATCACCGCGATCCCCTGGCAAAGCCAGGGGCTATGTGGGAAGCGAATCAATTCCGCGTGATAATGCGCCCCCGGTTCAAATCATAGGGCGACATTTCAACTGTGACTTTATCTCCGGGGAGAATGCGGATGTAATTCACCCGCATTTTCCCGGATATGTGCGCCAGGAGCACATGTCCGTTTTCGAGCTTCACGCGAAACATCGCGTTCGGCAGGGCCTCTGTTACCAAGGCCTCCAAGCGTATGGCGTCTTCCTTAGGCATTCGTTTCCTCAGTAAACCTTATAGTGTCGTCGATTAATTCCCATCTGTCAAGACTTCACAGCCGCCGGGTGTCACGGCCATCGTATGTTCCACATGCGCCGCCGGGCTGGCGTCCTTACTGATGACGGTCCAGCCATCATCGAGCACCACCACTTGTTCGCTGCCCGCAATGACCATAGGTTCCACCGCCAGAACCATGCCGACTTGCAGATAAAAATCACTGTGCCGCTCGAATTCCCGGGAGGTAAAATTCGGCACTTTGGGGTCTTCGTGCATTCGCCGGCCAATACCGTGCCCGACAAATTCCCGGACGCAGGAAAAGCCATGAGATTCCACATGGGCCTGCATCTTCCGGGCCACCGCCGACCAGGGCACGCCGGGGCGAATGGAATCAATGGCCAGTTGCAGCGTCTCTTCGGCCACACGGATGAGCTTGATATTCTCCGGCGATTGCGTGCCTACACCTACGGTAATCGCCGAATCGCCGCACCATCCATTCAGGCGAATTCCGCAATCCACACTTACGACATCTCCGTCGGCTAAAGCCCGCGGGCCGGGAATGCCATGCACCACTTCTTCATTAACGCTGATGCAGGTGTTGCCGGGAAACCCTTTTCCGGGTTCATAGGTGGGGTAATACTTAAAAAGCCCTTCCGCTCCCGCGGCGGTAAAGGTTTCATAAGCAATCTGGTCGATTTCCTGTGTGGTTATGCCCGGCCGTACAGCTTCTCTACAGCGCGAAAGGGTTTGCCGCACCACGCGGCCGGCCGCCCGCATCTGATCGATTTCACTTCGGGATTTTAATGTTATTTTCATGGCTGTTTTCTCGTGGAAGCCAAACGGCAATCCATCGCATGAATTATTTTTCTACCGATTCTTTCCGGCATGTCCGCGGATCAGTTCCACCACCGCGGCCGTGACATCATTGGGTGCGCCGGCGGCATCGAGGGTTACAAGAATTTCACGCTTCTTGTAAAAATCAACCAGCGGTTCCACACTAAGCCGATACGTCTTAATTCTTTCCCGCACCACGTCGGGCCGATCATCCGGGCGGGTTACCAGGGCTTGACCATCCTGATCGCACAATCCGGGAACTTCCGGGGGCATGGTATCCAAATGATAAACCGACCCACACACCGGACATACGCGACGACCTTCAAACCGGCGGCTAAGCACCTTTTCATCGAGAACAAAATTTACCACCAGATCCAGCGGCTTGTGGATAGAATCCAAAAAGCCGGCCAAATCCGCCGCCTGCACCATGGTGCGTGGAAAGCCGTCCAGGACAAATCCGCCATGAATCCGGGCCACCCGGTCTTCCATGACACGAATCATCAGATCGTCGGGCACAAGCTTGCCATGATCAATGAAATCGCGGATTTTGAGACCCAATGGCGTACCCGATGACTTTTCGGATCGGAGAATATCCCCGCTGGACAGATGGGCGATTTTCATGCGGTGCGCAATGCGAATGGCTTGCGTGCCTTTGCCCGCCCCAGGGGGTCCCAGCAAAGCCAGTCTCATGCGGCTGATCCTTTAATGTTATCCCGTCCCGGCAGTGATTTGGAAGATCCTTGCGCCGCCGAAGGCTTTTTCCGGGAGGCCACGGAAGTATCGCTTTCCAGCAGTCCACCGTAGTTGCGCATGACTAAATTGGCTTCTACGCGGTAAATAAAATCCAGCAGAACACTGACGACAATCAACAGCCCGGTTCCCCCCAGAAACTGCGTGATCATAAAGCTCACACCCATGTACCGAGCGACAATGGTTGGCATCAGGGCGATTACGGCCAGAAAAGCGGCGCCGCAATAGGTAATACGGGTCATCACCTGTTCGAGATATTCAGCCGTGCGCGGGCCGGGACGCAGATTGCGGATAAAGCTGCCGTAATCGCGCAATTGATCAGCCATTTCTTTGGGCTGGAATTGCACCGTATTCCAGAAATATGAAAAGAAGAAAATCATGATGACATACAGCACAATGTAAATATAGTGGCCGGGTTCAAGCGCCTCTTGAAAGACCTGAAAGGCATAGAATTGTCCAAACCGCGGTGCCAGCCAGCCCAGCAGGACGTTGGGAATTAAAATCAGCGAACTGGCGAAAATGATGGGCATGACGCCACCATGATTCACCCGCAGGGGCAGGTATTGATTGCTCATGCCGCCGTACATTCGGCGGCCACGCATTTGTTTGGCCTGTTGAATACCGATGCGGCGTTGCCCCATTTCCAGAGTAATAGCGGCTGCGGAAACACCCACAAACGCCGCGATTAAAAACAGGACCGTACCAATGCCATAAGGATGCGAACCCGCCGAGGAAACTCGGAAAGAGGATTGATCCCACACATCTTGAATGGCCGCCGGCATACGGGCGACAATACCGGCCATAATAATCAGCGAGACGCCATTACCAATACCGTACGCGTCAATCTGTTCGCCCAGCCACATTAAAAATACACTGCCGGCGGTCAGGGCGACCAGGCCGGAAATCCAGAACAGGGTGTAATGGTGATAAAATGTGTCGGCGTACAAGAATCCGTGGGGGCTTCCGGCCGAGGAGTGCGTCAGATATCCCATCCAGACAAAAGACTGAATCAGACACAGCACGACCGTGGCATAGCGCGTCCATTCATTAATTTTCCGCATGCCCGGCTCGCCTTCCTTCTGAAGTTTTTCCAGAGAGGGAATGACCGTTCCGAGCAACTGAAAGATAATCGCGGCACTGATATAGGGCATGATGCCCAAACCGAAGATGGTGCTTAATCCTAAATTGCCGCCGGAGAATAAGCTCAGGTAACTGCTGATCTGCCCCAGCGGAGAAGAGCTGGAACTGCTGACAAATGAACTCAAGGCGTGCGTATTAACGCCGGGCAGCGGAATATAAAATCCAATGCGATACACGCACAACAACCCGATGGTAAACAGGAGCTTGGTTCGCAGCTCGGGTATTTTGAAGATGTTCAGAATGGTCCGAAACAAAACGACCTCGCTGCAAAAAATGCCCTCACCGGCATGAAAACCTTAAAAACGTCCACCTGCCGACACGAGTCGCCAGACCCGGTATTCTAGCAAGTGGACCCGCCGTACACCAAATCATCAGATACTCCGGCGGTCTAATTAAACAATCGCTCTTGGCCGGATCAGGCTTTCTTTTCCGATTCGGCGTGGCGCGGACGGAAGCGACCGGTTTTCGGATTTACCTTGTCCTTGTTGCGGTCAAGTTCCAGAGTTTTGGTGCTGCCGCCGGCGTCGGTGATTTTCTTTTCCGCCTGCTTACTGAATTTCCCGGCTACCACATGCAGCTTGCGTGACAATTGGCCGTCACCGAGGATCTTCACAGGTAATTTTTCATCACGAATGAGCCGCGCGGAAATCAGCGCCGCGGAATCAACCGTCTGGCCGTCCTGGAAGAAGCGGTTCAAATCATGGACATTGACCACGCTGAATTTCTGCGCGAAATAATTGTTGTTAAAGCCGCGTTTGGGAATCCGCCGAAACAGCGGCAAATTTCCGCCTTCAGATCCGAACGCCGGCCCACCGCCCGCACGGGCACCGCTGCCCTTGGTGCCGCGACCGGAGGTTTTGCCATGGCCGCTGCTTTCGCCGCGGCCAATGCGCTTGCGTTTCTTATGAGCGCCGGCCAAAGCGGTAATTTCATGAACCATCATCTTAAATATCTCCTGCTGCGGCTATCGGTTTAAACCGACCCGCTAAAATCAGCAACCGGGAATCAGCCAATGGTAACGCCGCGGTTCTGCTCAATAACTTCCTTCGTGCGAAGCGATTCCAGGGCCGCCAATGTGGCGCGGCAAAGATTCTTCTTATTGGTGGAACCGTACGCCTTGGTCAACACATCACGAATGCCCACAAGTTCCAGCAACGGCCGGACAAAACGTCCGGCTTTTACGCCCGTTCCGGGGCGGGCCGGCACCAGCTTAATGCGGCTGGCACCAAAGCGACCAAGAACTTCATGCGGAATCGTTCCGCCATTAAGCGAAATTTGCACCATCCGCTTGCGAGCATCCTTCGTGGCTTTTTCCACGGCTGCGGGAACTTCCTTGGCCTTGGCATATCCCAAACCGAGATTGCCATTGCGGTCTCCCGCGGCTACCAGCGCCTCGAAAGAAAAATTCTTACCGCCCTTAACAACCTTGGCGCTTCGGAATACGCCAACTGTACTGGACTCAAGGCCACGATCTTCATCAAAATTGCGTTCTGCCATAATCGAACCTGTCTATACCTGTTTTCGGAAACTTAAACAACTCAACATTCATGCCTTGCGATCATTTTTATCATCGCACAAGCCGATTCGCCTCACAGGCGAACCATTAAAACTGTAAGCCACCTTCGCGTGCGGCATCCGCCAAAGCCTTCACCCGACCATGATAGCGATAGCCACCACGATCAAACGCGACTTTCTCAATACCCTTTTGCTTGGCCCGTTCGGCAATCTGTTTGCCGATAAGCACCGCGGCTTTCACGTTACCGCCACTGCCGGTGGTACCGCGCAGACTCTTTTCCAGCGTGTTGGCGGACACCAGCGTTCGCCCGGTGGTATCATCCACGATCTGCACCGAGATATTTTTCAAGCTGCGGAACACCGACAGCCGCGGACGCTGGGTGGTTCCGCGAACCACACCGCGAATTCGAGCCTTGCGCCGATCCTGGCGTTTTAGTTTAATGGCACTGATTGAACTCATGACTGCACCTTAAGTTTTAATTTACGCGGCCGACCGCGTCTGAATTCCATTGAACAAAAGTCGATACCTGTCACAGCGACACGGCAACGCCATTATGGCGCTTACTTGGCACCGGCACCAGCGAACTGTTTGCCCGCCTTGCGCTTGACCACTTCGCCAACATAGCGAATACCTTTGCCTAGATACGGCTCAGGCTTGCGGGTCCGCCGGATATCCGCCGCCAGTTGCCCGACCATCTGCTTATCAGCGCCAGCAATGTTGATGCGTGTGCCTTGGCCTTCAATTTTAACCGCCACACCATCCGGCACGGCAATTTTGATCTGGTTGGCATAGCCAACCGAAAGCGCGATCACTTTGCCCTGCAATTCAGCCTTGTAACCAACGCCTTGAATTTCCAGATCGGACGTAAAGCCATCTGAAACGCCCTTGATCATATTGGCGATCAACATACGAGTCAGACCGTGCACGCTGCGGCTTAGTTTTTCATCATCCGAGCGCTGCACCAGCACCTTACCGGCATCCATTTTTACCGTTACGTTCGGGTGGTGCTGCAAAGACAGTTTGCCTTTCGGCCCTTCCACACGGATATCACGGCCTTGAACGGCGACTTTTACGTTCGCCGGGACGGTTACGGGCAATTTTCCAATTCGGCTCATATTAACCTCGCCAATGTCGGCACACGAAGGTCAGCGGATGTTACAGCCAAAGGCTTGCCATCCGGCCACCCGCAGTTGCCGCAATAATCAATACACTGTCGCCAGTAGCTCGCCACCGATATTCTGCTGGCGGGCCTGACGGTCACTAAGCACTCCACGGCTTGTGGAGAGTACCACAATACCCATTGAATCTAAAACGCGCGGAA
>DAHXLH010000151.1:0-8273 GCA_027366115.1 Phycisphaerales bacterium | reverse complement strand
GCGATTTCACGCAAACCAAGGTGTATCAATTACCGCACCATCAAGTCACCACCGGCTGGCATACCTACGATCTGGAATGGGAACCCGTGGCCGATCCGCTGCACCCCAACCATCGCCACGTGGAGATCCAATGGTTTGTCGACGGACATTTATATGAAACCCAAAAGGGCGGATGGACTGTTCCAACAACGGCTGGAACGGGCCATCCCAATGCGCCATTTGATCAAAGCTTCTATATAATATTGAATATGGCGGTCGGGGGTAATTACGTGGGAGGTAAAACTCCCGGTCCGGGACGCTATGATATGGAAATCAATTTCGTCAGAGCGTATGCTTTGGCGAAAGCTGGACATTAAAACTTCCTTTTGAGAGGTCGGTGAAGGATATGGGATCGGTTCGAGAAATAGCCAAGGAACTGGGCATTTCGCCCGCTACGGTTTCCCGGGCGATGAACAATCACCCGGCTGTCGCGGCCAAAGTGCGGCAGCGCGTGGTGAAAGCCATGAACCGGTCGCGGTACGTTCCCGCCGTTGGTAAGCGAGAAACCATGAACATAGCGTTCGCGTACACCGGCGATTCATCTTTAGGCTCGCCCTTTGATGCGGCCCTGATGCAGGGTATGAGCCAACGCATGGACCAGTTTGGCTTTGACCTGCTGATTCTGGACGTACGCCGGGCGGTATTACCGCATGAATCCTTCTCCCAGATGTGCATTCGCAAAGGCATTCGCGGTGCCGTCTTGCGCACCACCACCGAAACGCGGCATACCTGCGAGGAAATTGCCGAGGAAGGTTTCCCGGCGGTAGTGGTAGGTGACCGGTTTATTTCGGACAAAATAAATTTTATCGTCAGCGACAGCCAATCCACCAGCCGGGAGGCCGTCGCACATCTGATTCAACTGGGCCATAAAAACATCGGTATTGCGATTAATGTGGTGGACGATTCAGATCATACCGACCGCCTTAACGGTTATAAAGAAGCGCTAAGCGCCGCGGGTATGGCCGTGGATGAGAGATATATTTATCGAGTGCCCGCTCACCGGGAGGGCGGTGTGCAATGGGCGCGTCGCCTGGCCACGCTGCCCGATCGTCCGACCGCTTTATATTGCACGGATCCGATGACAGCGGTAGGGGTGCTAAGTGAAGTGCAGCAGATCGGCTGGAAAATTCCCGATGATTTATCCATTATCGGTTTTGATGATTCGGATATCCGTTTTCTGACTTACCCCACACTCACGGCCATTTGCCAGGATGCCCAGGAAATTGGCCGCGAGGCTTTTGAAGCACTTAGCAGCCTGCTAAGTTGGCCCGGCAACGGCTCGGCGGAGCCGCTGATCCAGCGTGTGCTGCCTACACAGTTGGAACTCCATGGCACTACTGCGGCCCCCAACACGGGGAAATAGCCAGCCGTACTACTCGCGATGGCAGGTTTAATCCGGCGTAACCAGTGCTTGCCAATGATCTCTGTCCCCAATAGGGGTAGCCCGCTGATGGTGCGCCTGCAACATGACTCTGATCCACCGCGCCATCGCGACTTCGGGCGGCCGTTTAATTCCGGGATGAAGGTAGCCGCTGAGATAAATTATTTTTTATGTTCTCATAAACTGGAGAGACCACCCATCGCGAAATCACTGAACACAAAACCGTCCAAATCATCACCGCTGGTCCAGCCGTCGGCGGTTCGTTCCCTGCTGCTGATGGGGGCGGTGCTAAGCGCTTCCGCAGCCTGTGCCGAGGCATCCACGATTGCCGCTCCGGCGGTTGCGGCTCCCTCGGGCCTGCAATGGAATTCCACCTTCAGTGACAACTTCAGCAGTGCGTCATCGCTTAACGGCTGGACCTATGATCTGGGCGGTGGCGGCTGGGGTAATGGTGAATCGGAAAATTATACTAATTCATCTAATAATGTAAATGTGTCAGGCGGAAATCTGAATATTCAAGCCATCGGCACGGCCACCGCCAGTGGCACGTATTACACCTCGGGGCGCATTACCACGCAAAGCCTTTTCAGCCAGACTTATGGTCTCTTTCAATTCAGCGCCCAATTGCCCGCTGGTGCCGGGCTTTGGCCCGCGATCTGGATGATGCCGACAGATTCCGTCTATGGTGGTTGGCCGCAATCCGGTGAAATTGATGTCTTGGAATCGCAAGGTTCCGGTACCAATCAGGTGCAGGGGAGCCTGCATTCGGGAACCAGTTACAACAGCCAGAACACACAATATCAGGTCTATACCCTGCCAAATAATGAGTCCACAACCTCCTGGCATACGTACGATCTGCAATGGGAGCCGATTTCTAACGGGTCCGGCGGCACACAGGTGCAGCTGAATTGGTATGTCGATGGGAACTTGTATGAAACCCAATCGGGTGGCTGGACGGTGCCGTCCAGCGCGCCGGCTGGAGATAGTAATGCGCCCTTTGATCAGAGCTTTTATATTATCATGAACCTGGCCGTGGGCGGCAGCTACACCAATTATCAAACGCCCGGCGTGGGCACCTATGATATGAAGGTGGGTTATGTCAGCGCTTATCAGGCAGCATTGCCGACGGTAACGGCGGCATCCGCCATCGACAATGCTACACATTATCAGGCCAATTCCACCTTTAACGGCGATAACTTCGGATCAGGGTTTGGAAAATGGAACGTGAACTTCAATTATTCCGGACCTTCCGGCGGGGGCGGCGGCGGTGGCCTGATCATGACCAGCAACACCGGTATTCCCGTCGCCACGCCCGCCTTTGATATTTATGTTTATCCCGGATCGGCGGGCGACACGGGTCTGAATACTGACATCACCACGGCCACGCGACCCTTTACCGCCGCCCTGGCTGCGGGTCAAACTTTCACCACGGACTTAAATCTCAACAATGCACAGACCGCGGCCAACAACGCTACGCCGCAAAACCCGGCGTCTGCGGGCTCCAATATGGGGTGGCGGTTGCTGGACGCTTCCGGCAAAGTATTGTTTGCCATGACCGCATTCGGCGGCGGATCATCCTACTGGTCCACCGACGCCGCGGGCACGGTGCAGCAGTCCAACATTTTGTACAATTATAAAATTGATGACATCTTCAAATTTACCTTGCTCAATGCGTTGGGAGATTATTCGCTCACCGCTTCAGGCGATACCGGCACGGGGCAGGCGGTGACATTTTCCGGACAAATAAATATGCTTTCCGGCGGCCCGACGCAAGTGCAATATTTTGATAACAACGGCGGCAACTACAGCGACGTGCAGTGGAGCCAGATGTCCATCACCGGCAATCCAGTCCCGGAACCCACCGTTCTCGGATTCGCAGCCCTTGCCGCCGGAGGACTTGTTTTACTGAACCGTATCCCGCGGCGGCGAGCGCTGTTGCCGCAGAAATTGGGACAATGACGCGCCATCTGATATAACCTGTCAATATGTTGAATCCGTTTCTGGCAGTGATACATTCCAGGCCCGTGACGCGACGAAGAAAAATTCTCGCTTTGGGTGTCGCGATTTTGAATGATACCCTGCGGTTGGCGTGTGGCGGCCTGATCGGCTTTCTTGACCCGATAGATGATCTGGCGGATGTGGTGACGGCAATTGTGCTGGCGCTGATTCTGGGCTTTCAGTGGCCTATGATTTGCGCGTGCATTGCCGAAGCGATTCCGGGTGTGGCCGTGCTGCCTACCTGGACGGCTTTTGTGCTGCTGGTGCCATCAGCAAATAGCGAAGAAGGACAGCCTCTGCTGCGAGATGAGGAACTTAACGAAAAAAAGGCGGGGCCGTAGAATCTTCGCCCGCCGCTGCGGAAAAGATGCCAATGCGCAGCGGTGAGAATTCAGGCGTGCGCCGTTGTCGAACCAAGGGTAAAGTGTGGAGTTTAATGCATGATACCAGCAGTGGAACTGAATTTGGATGGCATGGTAGGCCCAACGCATAACTATGGTGGTTTGGCCGCCGGTAATCTGGCATCGATGCGCAATCGCGGGCGCAAGTCCTATCCCAGAAAGGCGGCGCTGCAGGGATTGGATAAAATGCGGCTGCTCATGGAACTGGGTGTGCCGCAGGCGGTGCTGCCGCCGCATGAACGGCCTTATCTTCCATTTTTACGGGCGTTGGGTTTTCGAGGCTCGGATCACGCGATTATTGCCAAAGCCGCTAAGGATAATCCCCTGATGCTGGCCAACTGCAGCAGCAGTTCAGCGATGTGGGCGGCCAATGCGGCGACGGTATCACCGTCCGCCGATACATTTGACGGTAAAGTGCATTTTACTCCCGCTAATCTTTTATCCGAATTGCATCGGTCGCTGGAACCGGTTGTCAATACCCGGATTTTACGCGCCCTGTTTGCCAATACCCGCTATTTTACGGTGCATGATCCCCTGCCCGGCGCATGGGCGCTGCGGGATGAAGGTGCCGCCAATTACCTGCGTCTGGCTGCGTCGCATGGCGGGAAAGGTCTGGAGGTTTTTGCCTTTGATTCGGGATTGCCTTACCAGCAGCAGGAATATCTGCACCGATTTCCCGCTCGGCAAAGCTTAGGGGCCGGCATTGCGGTGCGGCACCGACACTGCATCCGTGAAGATCAGGCCGTCGGAATTCAGCGAGCCGGAGAGTGTATCGATGCCGGAGCATTTCATGCTGATCTCGTGGCCATGGGGAATCTGGATGTACTGATTTATCATCAGCAGGCGTTTGATCGTTCCAGCATTGCGGTGCTGCGAAAAGCCTGTCACCGCCTGATCGGTGCACCGCCGCGAATCGTGGAAATTATCGAGGATAACTTACCCCTGAAGGATGCGGTGCAGACCTATTTTTTTAACAGCCAACTGGTAACACTTTCCGATGGTGCCATGGCGCTGATTGCGCCGGAGGAATGCCGCAGCCATCCGGCAGCCAAAGCGCAAATTGACCTGCTTCAACAGCAGCAGCTTTTCAGGAGCGTAGAATTTGTAGATGTGCGGCAGTCCATGCTGAATGGCGGAGGGCCGGCCTGTTTACGTCTGCGCGTCGTGCTGACCAAAAAGGAACTGGCGGCCATGCATCAAGGCGTGCGTCTTACGCCGCAGCTTTATAATCAGCTCACGCACTGGGTGCAAAAGCATTATCGTGAATCATTGGCTCCCGCTGATCTTTCTGATCCGGCGTTGTTGCGGGAATCGCGTAAGGCGCTAGATGAACTTACGGCGATTTTGCAGCTTGGCAGCCTTTACGATTTTCAGTTGTGATTCTATGCAGGGTGCGTGCGGGGCGTCCGGCCTTCTTTGCCATGCCGGGCAAGTTATGTTCAAATACAGCTTATGGCCGAATTGTCACCGCTATCCGCTGATTCTCATAGCCCCTCGGAGGCGGCCCCCGGCGCTATTGATCCGGCGCAGGGCCTCACGCCAAAGGGGAAATTTATTCTTGGTGCCGTGACGATCTTTCTGCTGGCGCTGGTGGCCTATTGGCCCCTGCATACGGCAGGGTATATCTGGGATGACGGCGGCTGGTTGGTCCATAATCACTTTGTTCATCATTGGCGGGGACTTTGGAACATCTGGTTGAATCCCCATGATTCCATTCAATATTACCCGATGGTCTTTACGGCTTTTAATATCCAATGGCATATCTGGGGTGCCAACCCGATGGGTTATCACCTGCTGAATATCATGATGCAGGCGACCGATGCGGTATTGCTGTGGCGGATTCTCAAGGCCCTTGGCCTGCGCAGCGCCTGGATTGCCTCGGCAGTTTGGGCGATTCATCCGGTTCAGGTGGAAACCGTCGGTTGGGCGGTGGAACAAAAAAGTCTTCTTTCAGCTCTATTTTTATTTCCCGCAATTCTGGCTTGGACACGTTTTGCGGATTTTACCGGCGACCGCCCCGCTGACGAACCCATATTAACCGCGCGGCAATGGAAAATGTACGCTCTGGCGACGCTGTCGTTTATCCTGGCCCTCTGCTCTAAAACCGATGCATGCATGGTTCCGGTGGTGCTGCTTTTCGTGCTGGTATGGAAACGCGGGTTCATCAATAAACGCGATATTCTGCTGCTGGTCCCATGGATGGTTTTAGGAATTCTGGCTGCCGGGATGACCATTCACATTGAGCATGGCCAGGCTGGAGCCAAGGGGCATGGCTTCCATTTTTCCATGGCCCAGCATTTAATTATTGCCGGTAAAGATCTCTGGTTTTATCCGTATAAACTTTTCTGGCCTTGGCCCATGATGGCGGTTTATCCGCGTTGGCATATCAGCCATCCGGCAGCGTGGGAATCGATTTTTCCGGTTACCGCTTTTGCTATCCCCGTGGTGCTCCTGGCATTCTCCAAAAAAATTGGACGTGGACCATTTGTGGCCGTTTGTGTTTACGGATTAATGATTTCCCCCTTGCTGGGCTTCATTGCCTTTTACACCGAGGAATATACTTTTGTCGCGGATCATTATCAGTATCTGGCGTGCATCGGCATAATTGTGCTGGTCACCGAGACCGCCGCTGGAATTTTCAGTCGCCTGGGGCAATCAGATAAAGCTTCTGGCGATCCGGGCGTGCCGGTGGAGGGGCAGGCGTCGGCGAATGTGCCGCCAAATGTCCGCGGCAGCGGTGCTTGGCTGGGCTGGCTGGTTTCCGTTCTGGTATTGCTGGCCTTAGGAACCATGACCTGGGCCCAGAGCGAAATTTACACGCCCCCCTTGCGCGTCTGGACACATAATATCAAATACAATCCGGATTGCTGGTTGGCCATGGAACGTGTGGGCGTGTATGAATACGAGAAAGGCCACGTCGCCGGGGCGCTGGTGCTTTTCAAGCGGGCCAATGAGCTTTCGCATGGCGGGAATCTGATTGTCAATTCTAACCTGGGTGACGTGTATCGACATCTTGGGCAGTATGCCAAAGCTATTCCCTATTACCGCCGATCTCTGGCTGTGGCCGCGCGACAGCCTCCGATTATCGCGCACCTGGTTGACTGCTATGAAAAAATCGGCGATTGGCGGCAGGCATATACGGACCTTTTACACGGTGTCAAATTATTGCCGCGCTCGGCTGATCTGCAAACCAAATTGGGTTCCATGCTGGCTCGGGCGCGACATGTCAAGCGGGCCATACCTCATTTTCGCGCGGCCATAAAATATGAACCGCGGGACACCAAGGCTCTTTTTGGTCTCGCGAGCAGCTTGAATGCGGAAGGGCAATGGCAAGAAGCAATTCCCTATTACCGCAAAGCCCTGATAGCCTCACCTGATTTCGGCCAAGGGCATTTTGCCTATGGCATGGTTCTTCTGCAGCATGGACATGCCGCCGCCGCCGCAAAGGAATTTCAGACGGTCCTGGTTTTAGGCCGGCAACTGCGACTGGAACATCATACGTTAGGTGCGCATGGTGCTCCCGAGCCTTGGCGGATACAAACGCATCAGGCCCTGGCGGCAGCTTTCATGGCGCTGCATCATCCGCGGCAGGCCGCCGCGCAATCTGCCATCGTCAAGCGCCTGATGCGGCGGCAGAAGCGTTTATCGCAGGTACGTCAAACGCACGGAAAGTAAGATAATAAAGAGTATTGAATGAATCGAAAGAACCCCACCAAGTCCGCAGCCCCAACGCCCGAAGCGGCCGCGCTGGCGAAGACGTCCGCTGGACGCGGGAAATGGCTCACTATTTTAGGGATTGCCGGGTTGCTGTTGCTGACTCTGGCGGTTTATTATCCACTGCGCTGGGGCGTGTTTCTTTGGGATGACGCTGCCTGGTTGACCAACAATCCGCTGATCCATCATTGGCGGGGTTTTGAAATATTCTGGCTTTCCACCAAGGCCATGGGGGAAGTGCAATATTATCCGATGACATTAAGTGTCTTATCCATTGAATATCATCTGTGGGGTCTGCAAACCCTGCCTTATCACCTGGTGAATGTATTATTTCAGGCCGCCAACGCCATTCTCCTCTGGCTTATTCTGCGGCGATTGGAATTACGATCCGCGTGGCTGGTGGCTGCTCTGTTTGCCATCCATCCGATTCAGGTGGAGACCGTGGGGTGGGTGGCGGAAATTAAGAATCTGTTGTCGGGCTTTTTTTATTTTCTGGCGTTGCTGAGCTTTCTGAAATTTATCGATGTGGGGCCGAAAGCTGCTGCCCCATCCAGTTCCGTAAATACCGAAAAGCTTTATCAGAATCATCAGCTCTATGTTATTTCAACCATTTTGTTTTTGCTCGGATTGTTAAGCAAAACCGCGGTATGCACGCTGCCGGTGGCCATTCTGGTGATTCTCTGGTGGAAAGACCGCTGGCGTGACCGGGAAATTGTTCTTCGGCTGATACCCTGGTTTAT
>DAHXLH010000132.1:0-16040 GCA_027366115.1 Phycisphaerales bacterium | reverse complement strand
AAACCGCCCAAACCCTTAAACCCAAAATTCAGGCCGTATCATAACAATTAATTCGCATTCAGTCGCCGGGGGCGCGGAGGTTACACATCCCCGCGGTTGCAACAGCGGCATGGTGCGGTAACATTGGCGATATACGCACGGTTGGAGTAGCGGCTGGGATACTAAAGGCGATTGGATAATGATTACCCAATTTCACGTGAAAAATTACAAAGCCCTGCGGGACGTGACATTGCCGCTCACGCCAATTCACGTACTAATAGGCCCCAATGACAGCGGAAAAACCAGTATTCTTGAGGCAATCGCGGCGCTGTGCAAAAGTGCGGATTATCCGCTCAGTCAGCTTTTTCCCACGACTTCCAACCCGTCGGATCTGCTTTGGGACACCCTTGGCGATGACGCCGCCTCGTTCGGAGCTGAAATCGCGGATGATGCCATCGCAGGCGAATACCATGTGGAGTGTGCCATGCGGCCAGGCGTAGGCCCGCCGCTTCGCGGCAATGAGGTATGGACTGCAAAGAATAGGCAACCACTTTCCATTCCGCAGGCAAACTCCACCGGGACAAGCCTGCAATGGGCGTTCACCACCACTTGGACGGGCCTAGAGCCTGGCTTGGCGAGAGCGTTGCACGACGCCCTCAGCGGTGTTGCGGTGTTCCGCTGGAATCCACGATTGCTCAAGCTACCGGTTGTGCTTGATGCGGCGCATCGGCTTTCCATGGACAATTCCGGTTTCGGATTGGCACAATGCCTGGATGATATTCTGGGTTTGGATCGTGACCGGTTCCGCGAGTTGGAAACGGAATTTCGCGAGATTTTCCCGGAAATGAAAGCTATTCAATTGATATCCGTGCATGCTTACCAGTGGCCGCATCCCCACTTGGCGGAGGACTTGCCCCACGCCGTAAACGCCAGCGGAAAAGGCATTTACTTCCAACTGTTAAATGATCGCACCATTCCGGCCGCACAAGCTTCGGATGGCTCGCTGCTAGTCCTGGCTTATTTGACGCTTTTACATTTGCCCGATCCGCCCCGGGTCATTCTGGTTGAGGAACCGGAAAACGGAATTCATCCGAAACGTTTGGAAGAGGTTCTCAAAATCCTTCGGAAACTGATCGAGAAGCGGAAGCGCACGCAGATTATAATGACCACGCACTCGCCGTATCTGCTCGATTTCTTCAAGCCGGAGGAAGTGACGTTGTGCTGTAAGGAGCCGGACGGCAGCGTCTCGGTGCATCCGCTGGGATCGTCGCCCGACATAAAAAAACAGCTCGATGTCTTCAGCCTCGGCGAAATCTGGACGGCGGAAGGCGATGAGGCACTGGCCAAAGCGGTTACGGATGGGAAGAAATAATGCGAGTGCTGGTGGTTGTTGAGGGTAAGCACGAGTCCGACGGAGCGGCCCGTGCGTTAATCCAGCAGATAAGATCTGATCTAACTGATCTGTCATTCCACCGACTGGCCAACGCACCAGTACACGTCCACGGCAAGGGAAGAGGATATTTCAAAAAGGCGGTTTCGTGGATGCGGCAGGCCCATCGCGACGGCTACGATGCCATTATTTTATTGGTGGATCGTGACCGCATGGCAGCACGTAGTGCGGAAATTACCGCCGCTCAAGACGATCATGCAATCTGCAATATCCCCCGGGCATTGGGCGTGCCGATTGAGGCTTTCGACGCGTGGATGTTAGCCGACGAGCAAGCCCTCAGTAAGGTTTTAGGCATAACTGTTCCCCAACAGCCTGCCCCGGAAAACATAGCCCACCCAAAAGACCACACGGAAAAATTGCTGGCGGCTTTAGGTCTGCCGTGGGGCGGTGCCGAAATGTACGCCCGGATCGCGGCTGAACTGGATATTTCCCACCTCGCACGCCGCTGCCCGGAAGGTTTCGCCACCTTTGCCGATCGCGTGCGAAAGCTTTGAACGCAAAAGCTTGGGCTACCCCGCCCAAGGCCCGCCGCGATTCGGCAGGCGAGCCAACTCCGTCGGGCCGATCGGTCATGCCGAAACGCTAAAACTAGCTACGTCCCCGTCTCATTCTCGGCGACGGGAATCTGGCGCGCTTCGCGGCGCTCGTGGGCTAGATATAGAAGCCACCCTGCGGCGAGGAATCCGGCCGCGAATGTCGCGAGAAAAGAAAGCGCAATCAATAGTTTTTTCATTCCGATCTCCTCACGTTGTGGGATCGCGCTGGCATCCACGAAATTCCGACATCCGCCATTGTCACGAGTACGCCGTCGATTTGCAAAAACCCTCCGTGTGACTGCTGTCGCGATTGGGAGCACGATAAATGATGCCGCATCGTGCACCCCAGTCACTCGAACCATAAACCACACGATGCCTGTTTGGACCGTCACTGTCAACTGCCATGGGCGCGGCCTTTTCGCGGGTTATGACTTTTGGACCCGGCCGGATTGGTCGGGGAGAGGGGGCTTTTTGTGTCCCTCAAGGCGATACCGAACTTACTGCCCAATAGGGAAACTACTGATCAATACTGAATCTATTGATTTCTACTCCGCTTACGAAAACTTGGATGGATCGCGTAAGGTGCCGGGGGTTTGGCCGGTGTGTTTTTTCAGCCAGCGGCAAAAATAGGGTAATTCGAGAAAGCCGCATTTGTGGGCTATTTCGCCGGCTTTCTCATGCGTTTGCGTTAAAAGAGTGCGGGCTTCCTGTAAGCGCACCTGCGTCATGTAATCCATGAGTGTCAGCCCGGTCTGCTGATGGAACAGGCGGCTTAGCGACCCGCGATGGTAGCCTACACGATCCGCGATAACACCCGCGGCGAGCTGCGGATTGGAAAATTCCTGTTGAATAATATGTTCGGCTTGCCGGACAATAGTAGCCACTTCGCTGGTGCGCAGTCCGTCGGCCACGCGGTACAGTAAGGTAAGGGCGGAAAGGCTGGCCCGGCGGCGGCCTTGAATGGTGTAGTCCTTGAGTCGCCGCATGAGTTGATGAATTTCCTTGACCGGTGGCTCCACGCCGCCATAAACGCCGGGCCTTAAATCCAGTGCCAAGGCAAACTGTTCCGCCAGAGGGCCATCGAGAGAAAACCAGCAGAACTCGTTGACATTTTTGAGCGCCCAGAACCGGTGCGGAATCATGGGCAGATATATTCCCAGATCACCCGCTCGCATGGTCAAGCGTTTACCCTCCACATCCATCGCGGCCTTGCCCTTAATAAGCCATTTCAGCAGTACCGTGCGAGGCGACCATGGCGGCTCAAAGCGTCCCATGGACACAAACGAATGCTGCGCTCCCCGGAGTGCCACCGGCACGCCGTGCGGAGGATGGTCGCGCGGCCGCTCCACCGCCGTGCCGCCGACTCTATGGGCAATTAATGCTTGGCCATTCTTATCCAATGGCTCCTGCCAGGGCATATCGTTGATCCTTTCTAATCTAATTGCGGCCTTGCGACCCCGAAAATACTTTTTCCTCCGGTATCGCAATTGTTACAAAAGTACAACAAGTGGTGACAAAAGTCTAATTGCGAAGTTCTTATTTTGTATTATTGTAGAACCGCAGGCAAGAGGCATTCACCCGCGCGGCCCCCATTTGCCCCGGGGTCGCGAGTCGAATGCGGAGACGAAAAACAAGAGTTACGGTTTTCTTTAACACCCCCCGGTGGATGTAGGACACGCCATCCGCCGGGGGGACTGTTTTTCAGCAATCGCCGCTGAACCGGGAATGCGGACTATGGCCTCTGGCAAGCAATGAAAGCGAAACGCTTCTGAAGCCTTATACCTTCGCCCGGCTAACCGAAACATCAAAAAACAAAACTCCCCCGCTGGTAAAGCGGTCAGGAGTTCTGTTTTGAATCGTGTGATCCATGAGCCGACAGGCGGCTCGGCAGGCGCACCAGCGGATATTACGTTGGTAACATCAACGGCGGGCCGGCATGGTTATTTTCCGCCGAGGATCGCATCCTTGGCGGCTTTGGCCACGCGGAATTTAACCTTGCGGCGGGCGGGAATTTCAATGGGTTCGCCGGTTTGAGGATTGCGTCCCATACGCTTCTTGGTGTTCACCAGAACCAGCTTGCCCAAGCCGGGGATGGTGAACTTGTTCTTGGCTTCCTTGTACGCAAGTTGGGCCATGCAGTCCAGAGCTGCAACAGCCTGCTTCTTGGTCATTTCGGAGCCGGTTTCCTTGGCGACCAGTTCCGCGAGCTTCGCGGCGGTCTGAGACTTGGTGAGGGACTTGGCCATAAACATCTCCTTACTATGGCGGACAGGTTTGCAGGATACGGCCGGAGTTCCACCGCCGGAATATAAATCCGTCCCTGCAATACGATTAATCAATAAAATAAGCACTTTTTCACAGTATGCAACTGAAAAATGTAAATTTTTCAATTTTATTTATTTTGTCTCCCCTGGGCCGAACGGAAAAAAGATGAATCCTGGCGCTTCCGCGGGTATGCTATAGCGCTCTATTTTGGAGGTCTGTCAGATGGCGCACCCCTGGACAACGCCGATTCCCAGTCGTGTATTTTTCACCAAAGGCGTAGGCCGCCACCGTTACAAAGCGCAATCCCTTGAGCTGGCGTTTAGGCATGCAGGTATTGAGAAATATAATCTTGTACAAGTATCAGGCATCCTGCCCGCCCGTTGCAAGATCATTCCCGTTACCGAAGCGATCCGGGAACTTTCGCCCGGCCAGATCGCCTTCGGCGTAATCAGTGAATCCAGCAGCGATGAACCCAACCGTCTGCTATGCGCCGGCATCGGCGTGGCGCTGCCCATACGGGATCAGTACGGCTATATCAGCGAGCATCATGGCTTTGGTATGACGGAAGAAAAAATCGGCGATTATGTTGAAGACATGGCGGCCACCATGCTGGCCACCACCCTGGGTATTGAATTTGACCCGCAATTCAACTATGACGAGCGCAAAGAAATTTACCGCATGAGCGGCAACATCGTCCGCACACGCAATATCGTGCAGACCGCGGAAGGCGATAAAAAAGGATTGTGGAATAGCGTAGTGGCCGCAGCTGTGTTTTTGATGTAATGCCCCTCAACCGCGTGAGCCGCACAGCGACCGCCTCCCCGCGCTGCCGTGAAAAGGTGCGGTAGCCTGACGCGGCAGCGTCATGGTTGGAAGCGGCACGGCGTCGCGGAAAAAATCTATAGCGCCGGTTGGCGGCACGGGGCCAATCGCGCCCGGGAAAAAAACGGCGTCTCGTCAGGCCGCATTCCGCCTGCAACTCAACACTGCCGCATTGAGCTAAATGGATATGCCGGGGGCGGGCTTTTCGGGCGGGTTGAGTATTTCGGTTTCCATGGAGGCGACGGGGTAGGAACAGTAATCTGCGGCCCAGGCACCGCCGGGGCGGTGGTTGCCGCTTAAGCCGATGCCGCCGAAGGGCAGGGCGCTGCTGGCCCCGTTGGTGGGGCGGTTCCAATTAATAACGCCGGCGTGGACGTGCTGAAAGAACTGTTGAAATAATTCCCGGTGATCACTTAATAGCGCAGCCGATAGACCGAAGCGGGTTTTGTTGGCTTCTTTAATCGCAGAATCAAAGTCCGGCACATGAATCACTTGCAGTAGAGGGCCGAAGATTTCTGTATCAGGTGCATCGGGCACTCCCGTCATATCGATAATCCCGGGGATCAGGGCCGCATCATGGCCGGTAAGCCGCGATGCCTGCAAAATGATTTTTCCGCCTGCGATCAGCAGTTGGCTTTGCGCTGCCAAGACCGCGTCAGCGGCATCAGCAGAGATCAGCGACCCCATGAACGGTTCGGGAGTATCCAATGGACCGGCGATGCGCAGGGACCGAATCATGGTGACAAGCTCGGCAATCACCGGCTGATCTGACCGACCGACAATCAGGCGGCGGGCACAGGTGCAGCGCTGGCCGGCGGTCAGAAACGCGGAGATTAGAGCGGTGTAGGCGGCCGCGCGGTGTTGGCCGCAGTTGAAAACCACCAGCGGATTATTACCGCCCATTTCCAAAGCCAACATGCGGTGCGGATATTGCAGTTGGAGGCGCTGCAGGGCTTGCCCGCCGGCTACGGAACCGGTGAAGAGAATCGCATCCAGATCAGGGTTTTGTGCCAGCGCCTCGCCCACGGATGCCGGGCCTTGCACCAAATTAAGTACGCCAGCCGGTAAGCCAGATTGCCGCCAAAGCTGACACATGAATTCGCCAGAGTACGGCGTTTTCTCGCTGGGCTTGAAGACGATGGTATTACCCGCCAGCAGCGCGGGAATAATATGTCCGTTGGGCAAATGGCCCGGCATGTTAAAAGGCCCTAACACCGCCGCCACGCCGTGCGGCTTAAATCGTGTGACCGCCAACGCATCGCCGGTGGGCACACGGGTTTCAGCACGCCGCGCGGTCTGCGCAGCCAAGCTATGGTCAAGCTTAGCCACCATGGTGGCAACTTCAGTGCGGGTTTCCCATAAGGGACGGCCGGTTTCTAACGCCATGATGCGGGCAAAGTCTTGCGCGCGAGTTTTCAGTAATGTTACAAAAGCCTCCGCACATTTTACTCTATCGGCATAGAGCCATTGCGGCAGCGCCGCACGGGCCGCCGCCACAGCTTGATTCACTTGTTCAACCGAGGCCGCCGCGCCTTGCCACAGAGGCGTATTATCCCACGGGCACCGTGAGGCCATCGGTTCGCCGTCGCCAGCGGGAGTTTGTGAACCGATCAGCAAAGTGCCTTGATGAATGGGTATAGTCATTTCGCACCCGCCCGCATGGCTACATAGCGCACCGGGTCCCCAGGCGCAAGATCCAGTTGTTTTGCCACATCAGAATCCAAGTTGATGGATTTGTCATCCACGCGTTGAATCGCCGCTTTGCAGGCTCGAAACGCCATGCGGCCATTGGATATCAGATAATCCTCCGGTGCCTGCGCCAAGGAAGCGGGGCTGCGGTATATTGCCTGCCGGCTTTCGCGCACGGTCCGAACCTCCATGACGTCGCATCCATATACCGCACCGGCTTCAAAAATATCCACAAGTTTTTCAAAGGTGAAGCCCTCATCTGTCAGAATCTTCAACGCCGGCTGCGTATCCGGATGCACCTTGCCAATGACCTGCTGCGCGGCCAGTGGCAGCAGCGGAATATATAACGGATGCTTCGGCATTAAATTGGCGATAAATTCCTTGTCCTCCATCGTCAGGTAATCCGCCTGCGGGAAATCGAGGTCAAAAAAGTGCCGGCCCACAGCATCCCAAAACGCGGATCGGCCGTTGGCGTCAATAATGCCGCGCATTTCCGCAATGACGTGGGAGTCAAAGCGTCGGGGAAATTGGGCCATGAAAACAAAACGCGCCAAGGATAACAATCGGCCGTTACTATTTTTACGAAACTGCGGCAGAAGGAAAAGGCTTCCGACAATCGCGGGGCCGTCATAGTTGACAGTTAATTCCAGCATGGGGATGTTTTTGTCCACCTTAAGCATGGTGCTGTGGTGGCGTTGCTCCCGGATGCGGTAACTGTAAAACGGATCAAACCCGCCTACCTTGGAAACAATACCGCACACGCCCACGGCTTTACCACTTGCCGCATCTTCCAGCACAAACAGATAGGTTTCACCGCGCGGCTTTTCCATCTTCAGGCTGAACGCCAGTTCGCTTTCCTCAATGCGGCGCTGGAGCACCGCGCGATCCGGCGGAAGGGTGGTCATGCCATAGCCCGACTGGCCCGCTAAATCAACAAGGGCATCCACATCAGCGGTACGAATCGGGCGGATAAATACCATAGTTAGACTCCATCAGATGTCGGCACATGCCACAAGCGTCGATTCCACGATATCGCAGACTATGTCAATATCCTGTTGCGTCACCACCGGCACCGGCGGCAACATGCGGATGCGCGCGGGATTGCTGCCGGCATAAAAGGCGATGACACCCGCATCAAACAGCGCTTTGAGTACAACTTTCACTTTGGCTTCTGAGCCGTCCAGCGGCGTAAAAGCGATCATGCCGCCGAGGCCATAAGGTCCACGCAGCAGCTGGGGATGCCGCGCGGCGATCGCTTCCAGACGTTGTGTTATCATTCCATGCACCTGCATATTGCGTCCGCCGGGGCCGAAGAGATCGCCTTGAATTATTATTTTCAGGATGACTTCAGCGGCGGCAATGGCGGCTGCAGAGGCGGTAAAGGTTTGACTCAACAGGCCGGGCTTTGGCTTAAATTCCGGCGTAAAGAGTGTGGCGCAAAGTTGTGTGATCTTTCCCACGGTGACCACATCGGCCCATTGAGCCAGATCAAAATGTTCAAAGGCAAACGGGCGGCTGGTACGACCGAACGTCTGGATTTCATCAAACCAGACCGCGATAGTGTGGGCTTTGAGTTCAGTTAAAAGCGCGCGAAAAAAATCATGATCGCCCAGCCAATATCCGCCCTCGCCTAAGATCAGCTCAAGGCACATCCCGGCATGTTGCGCCGGATATCGGTTCAGATGCGAGCGCAATGCGGCAACCGCGTTTTCGGTGCTGCCCTGGGGATCAGCAGCATCAAAAAATGGCACATAATCCACGGCTAACGTTGTGGGCAATCCGGCACGGTATTGCGGCTTATCCGTTATTTGTGCCAAGACCATGGTGCGTCCGCAGAATCCATGTTCAAACGCCAACATGCGGGTGCTGCCGGGCTTGCGCTGAAATATAAGCTTCAGCGCGTTCTCGTTAGCCATCGCGCCACTGGTGGTAAGAAAGCAATGTTCCAGCTTGGTACCGGCGGTTTTGGCCAGTTGAAGCAACAGCGATGACACAGGCGGTGAGTTACGGCTCTGCTGGAGGTTGCCCTGCATGACCGTATCGGAAAGTGCGGCTGCGATCCCGCTGTTTACCAGTAGCGGATGGCTGTGGCCCAGATAATGCACGCCGATGCCGCTGATGAAATCATACTTAACGCTTCCGTCCGCGAGTTCCACCAGCGCGCCGTTCCCCACGCCGCTGCCCAGATACGGGAAATAAAGTCCCCCGGCCCGGGTTTGGGAAAAATCCGCAATGATTTTGGCATATTCAGCCGCGCGGGCCGGATCCGGGGCCTGTATACCCGTTAGCTTATGCTGATGATCGCGCAGTGCTAAGATTAAAAGCTCTCTTGCCTCACGCACCCGTGGATCCGCTGCCAGTTGATCCGCAATTAATGTGGCCATAACCAACCTCCGGCCTATATCCGGCCTGTCGTCCCTCTATTGTATCGGCTAAATCGCAGATTTCCGTCCTGCACGGTTACTTGCACGCGATAGATTGGTTCGAGTATTTCAGGGGTCAGTACCTGATCGGCTTTGCCATGGGCGGCCAGCTTTCCCGCATCCATAATTAAAACGCGGTCGGCATGGGCGCGGGCGTGGTTTAAATCATGTGTGACCCAGATAACCGCTTTACGCCCGACGTGCGCCAGCGAGTTTAAGTGGTGCAGCAGTTCCAGCTGATGCCAGATATCCAGGGCTGCCGTAGGCTCATCCAGCAGCATAATTGGGGCATCCTGAACCAGAGCGCGGGCGATGGCCACGCGCTGGCGTTCCCCGGCTGAAAGCTCGTCGTAGGTGCGCTGGGCCAGAGCGTGAATATCCAGATCCCACATGGCCTGAATTATGTGATCCACGTCCGGCTTGTCTTGAGATACTTTTTCCTCGCCCGGCCGGCGGCGCTGCTGCGCCCAGGCACCCATGGACACAATGTCCTGCACGCGGTAGGCAAAGCTTACCTGCGGGGCCTGCGGAACATAGGACATCAGGGCGGCACGCTTGAGTGGATGCAGGTGTGTGATGTTTTGCTCCTGGGCTGTGACGGCCCCAGTTGACGGCGTGAGGTGGCCGCACAATAGTTGCAGCAGCGTGGATTTCCCAGAACCATTGGGGCCGACAATCATGGCTACCTCGCCAGCGTAAAAAGGGACGCTCACGCCATCGACCGCGGGTCGGCTGGAAGCATACTGAAAACGCACATCCGTCGCGGTCAGGACCGCATGGGCGGGCGAGGCTTCGGGCAGGAGGTCGGGATTGTTGCGATCCATCAACATATTCATACCGCCAAGACTTATTACATCCATATCCGCCGACGCTGCAGCAGATACAGGAAAAACGGACCCCCGCATAAGGCAGTGATTACCCCCACGGGCAATTCACCGTTGAACCAGGCACCGGTGCTGCGGACAAATGTGTCGGCAAGCATTAAAAATATGGCCGCCAGAAGAGGGCTGGTGACCAACAACTGCCGCTGATCAGGCCCAAAAAGCCCCCGGCACACATGCGGACAGATTAATCCGACAAAGCCGATCGGGCCGGCCACAGTAATGGAAGCTGCTGTGGCCAGAGCCGCTAAAGCAAAAGCGGATAATCGCAGGGAAGACAATTTTATTCCCAGGCTGTGGGCCTCCGCATCGGAAAATGAAGCGATGTTCATCGCACCGCCCAGCGTCAGGGCGCCGGCCCATGCGATAGCCAACGCAACGCCAGCCGTCAGAAGCAGTGTATGGGACGTGCCTTCACTTATATAACCGAACATGTAACTTAAAATATCCGCTCTGGCTCCGTAGGGCACCATATTATTTAATAACATTACCAAGGCGCCGCCGATGGTGCTGATTACCACGCCGGAAAGTATGAGTGTCATAGGCTGGAGTATTCCGTTGCGCCGGCCCAGTAGAAAAACCAGCACGGTGGCCGCGATCGCCCCGGCCAAAGCTGGAATACTTTGGCCATTGGAAAAGAAGCTTACCAGCCAGGGGTGTCCGGCCAACGATTGCAAAAGGACATCTCCAAAAACAATCCAGATCATCACCCCGACGGTGGATCCGCTGGAAATGCCCAGAACAAAGGGGTCAGCCAGCGGATTTCGCAACAAACCCTGCAAGAGCACTCCGGCAAGGCCCAAGGCACCGCCTGCAATCGCGGCCGCCGCAACGCGTGTGAGGCGTAATTGCAGAATGTCCCATCCAGGAAATCCTAAGGAGACGCTCTGTTGTCCGGGAGTACCGGGGCCGATCGCCAGGCATAATGCGAATATCAAAAGCGTCAGCAGGACCCCGGCCAGAGCCATTACGTTCAAGCCTAATGGTTTGGGGGCTTTCATTTCATGCTCCCTGCGCGGGCGGGCGGATGAATTAATTTCCGGAGACGACCAATCAGGCGGCCAACATGAAGCGTGAGCATCTGCGCCTGCGGCCAAGTTATTAAATGCACATGTCTGGCTCTGGCGGCGGCAATGGGTAATGCCAACCATTGCGTTAGCCGCGGATCAGCTGGCCCCGCGACCGTAGGCTGCCCCGGTTTGGAGATCAGGAGAATCTGCGGATTCAACCGCACCAGTGTGCCGCGTGTGATCGTGGGAAATCCGTTGCCGCAACGTTGCGCCACATTATTTCCGCCCGCCAGAGTTATTTCCTGATCCATAAAGTTATCCGCACCCACCACCCTGATCGGCCTGGTGGAGATTATATATACCACACGCGGCGTATTTTTGGGGCGATCGCCGGCCAGAATTTTTAACTCTGATTTCAGCACTTGGACTGCCGTCGCTGCGCGTTTTTGGCAGCCGCTGATTCCGCCCAGCGTGCGGACGGCGGTAAAAAGTTGATGAAACGTGTTGATTTTGATATTCACAATGCGAATTCCATTTTGCCGCGCCATGGCGAGAATCCCCGGTTCTACACGCTGCGGAGCCTGCTGGAGAATCAAGGCGGTGGGTGCCAGTTGCACCACCAATTCCTCATCGAGGTGCAGATATCCGCCTACCACGGGCAGATTTCGCAGGGATTTGGGCAGCAGGGGTTTATCCCAGGGAGAAACACCGACGATTGTTTTAGCGGCACCAATTTGCAGCAATATCTGCGTGGCCGACGGATCTGTGCTGACGATCCGCGGGCCGCTGCGATGTTTGATGACACTGGTTTTTGCACAACCCGCCAAAGCCATGGGCAGGGAAATCAACAGCAATATCCGGAAGATATTTAATCGCATACTCCGCGGCACCCCAGCCGTTTTTCCAAGCGCTGCGTCAATGCTGCGACAACGGCACCAGAAATCCGGCTTGAAATACAGTCGTTGCATGAGGTAATGGCGGCACCTTGCCCGTGATTTTTCCAATGGCCCAGCGGCACGCCAGCGAAAGCGGGCCAATATCCGCAGCGGAATAGGATGCGTTAAGATCGGTAAGGCGAGCTTTGGCATGGATCCGTCCCAATGTAAGTGCGGACATTTCGCGCACCTGTTCAAATTCCGGAATGGGCATTGCCATATCATCCAGACGCCCCGCCAACTGCCTGGCCAGCTTCGGATGACTTTGCCCGTTATCAATCATACCAATGGCCCAGATCGCCGCCTGCCGCGCTTCAACTCCGTAGGGGGCATGTTTCGGGATGCAGGGAATCATCACCGACAACGCGGGAGCGTAGTGCATCAAGCCGAAAAACTGAAACGCCTGCGAAAGTTGCTGATTATCATCATTCAACCGCACCGCATAGCCCGGCTTGTTTAAATGAGCCGAGGCAAATTGTGAATTCTTTGCCGTGCCTTGGGCAAACTTCAACACGGCCGGCAGCGTGCTGCGAACCGCCACGCGTCGCAGGGCCACCACAGCGCCTAACCGAACCGCCTGGGCTTTATTGGATAACAGGGAAACAAAATCACTGGCCGAAGCTTTGTCATCCAATTTGCCCAGCACCAGGCAGGCCTGACGCATTGCCAGCGGATCACTGCCATGAATAATTGCCCGGCAGGTATGAAGGACCGCCGTTCGGCTCTTCGCGTGTGATCCGAGAAAAATCAGCGCGTCACGCGCATACCAGCGTATCGGCCGCCGCTGGTCATTGAGTGTGGTGCCCAAGCCGCTAATAGATTTATTTCCACCGATGCGCCGCCAGGCTTTCGCCACCAGCAGCCGAACCGTGGGATCCGCATTGCCGCTCATGTGCGGAGCCAGAGCCTGCAACGCATTGACATCGGTTTTGATTAATGCCCGCCATGCGATGGCCGCCACAGCTGAGTTGGAATCATCGGCAAGAGCCAGAAGCATGTTCCGCTGTGCAGCAGTGTTGCCGGCCGCGAGCATCGTGCAGCAGAGTAACCGCTGCGGCACAGTGTGGCCTTGGGTTTTTAACAGGCTTTTGCTTAATGCGGCAACACCGCCGGCCCGCAATTTCGCCAGGGATTGGGCCGCCGCAAAACGCAAAATCAGTGGCTCGCCGGCGTTTTGCACCACTTTTTTCAACAGGGCATCGGCCTGATGATCACCTGCGGCCCCCAGGGCTTTGGCGGCCGAGACTTTTACCTGCAATTCCGCGGATGGAGCTTTCAACCGTGCCATCCAGATGCGGCGCATGGCCACCGCGTGCCATTTCGCCAGCAGTGGATCTAAAATTTGGGCAAAGGCCGATGGCTCTGCGGAATCCAGATGTACCAGAAGCGCCTGCGTATGTGGATCGGCAATTTCCACCAATGCCTTGAGCACCGACGTTTTAACGGTCACGGGGAGGACCTTGGAAACGGCCAGATGTTCCAAGGAGGGCAGTAGCACGTGCAGGTCCGGCACCTTATTTTTTACCGCGGCGCCAATAACGACGCAGGTTTTGGTGATAACTTCCGGAATATTCTGCTGTAAAGCCAAATGCCAGAGTTTAGTCAATTGTGGATTATAAGTCTTTTGTGCATGGAGTCGCGGCAACTGGGGCAAATGCAGCATCGGATTGCCAATGCCGTTGGTGACGGAGGCAGCTTGTGTACCGGTGCCGCACAATCCCAGAAGAACCAGTGCCGCGGCGCGGGGAATTCCGCGACCGGAACGTTTAGCCAAGGCAGTCAAAGCCTGTTTCATGAACATATCACCCATACGGATCGCCACGCATTAACCATTTGCATCAACTAATCGGGCCGGGTTAATTGCCAGGTCCGGAACACCAGAACAACCGCCGCAATACCCATGACCGTCAGCATGAACCACCAGTTGGTCAGCACAAAGTTATAATCACTGAAGCCCGGCGCATGGATGGTGGCCAACGCCGCCGCCAGGGGATTATATTTGAGGATTCCCGCCACAAGGCTTAATGAGAAAAGCGTTCCCCGCCCGGCCCAAAAGACCAGTGTGCCACCAAACAGCCCCAGTAAGAGTGCATAGGAAAGGGCTGTGGCTTGTGCCGTCTTCCGAAACCAACTGCTGATGGCGCTGCTGACCATTAAACAAAATAACGCAATTAATCCCAGGGTAATTAAAACGGTGACCACTCGGTCCGCCTGACCTTTATCGATTACCAGCATGACCGCATAGCCCGGCAGCGTGGCAAAAAGCAAAAGCAGCAGGGTCCGGCAAACACTTAAAAGTTTCCCCAGAACAATGCTGGCGGGGCTTAACGGTGTCACCCGCAGCAACTGCCAGGATTTATTCTGCAATTCCGAGCTTATAAGCCCCGCGGACAAGCTAGGTGTAATAAGTACAATCAGCGTTACCTGGAACATCACCATCAGTTCGCCCAGCGTCTGGGGCTGAAAATTCATGGAGCCATACGCCGCCGCCAGCATTAAACCCAGCGATACCATCAGGCAGATTCCCACCAGCCGCATCATCCAATGCGAGCGACCAAAGCGGCTGGTGCGAAATTCTTTGACCATGACCGGATTGCTGAAAGGCCCGATCAGACCACTGCGGCGTTGCGGATCAAAAAACCATAAATACATGATTCGGCGATAGGCTTGCACCTTGGTTGAGCGGTCATCGGTGATTTTGCCGCTGGCACGGGGACGATCAAAGAGCCACTGGCCCAGCCGTTGAATGCTTAACAACCCCAACACCCCGCTAAGCACCAGCGAGCAGATCACAAAGCGTGTGATAACCGATGCGCCGCCATTAACGGAATTACCGGCATGAACGGAATTAGCCCCCAAGACATGCAGCATCGCCGGAAGCGGTGAAAAGGACGCCAGCCAGCGGCCAATAAGCAGAAAGGTCGGATTTTGTGTGTCAGCCACCAGCCGATAGGGGATCAGCAGTAATAAATCCAGGACAAATAAAACCGCATAAGTAAGGCGTATACCGGAATCCACGTCGTTGACGCGGATACTCACGTACAACCCCACAGCCGCGGATTCCAGCGCCACAAGAATAAAAATCAGATACAGCGGCAAAACCTGATGCACCAGACTCACGCCGCCCATGGCAAAGCAGGCGGTCATGCCGGGGATCGTCAGCAACATAAGAATGATGGGCAATCCGAGGGCACCGATGAGTTTTCCGAGATAAATCGCGGCGGGGGAAAGCGGAGAATTCAGCAATAACGCCAGCGTACCGGTGCGCTTTTCCGTCACCACGGAAGCCGCGGGAAATGCCGGTGCCACCAGCATCATGCCTACTAAAATTGTCCAGGAGAGCAGACTTAAAACCTGCTGGGCCTGCGTACCGGCCAGATTCACCCGCCCGCCCGCCGGCCACCGCAGCACAATAACCGCGGCCAATACGGCCAGCCAAGCCACTTCCAACGCGGCCACGTTGGGCTTCCGCAAGGCACCTATAAGTTCACGACGTACAATCGGGTTGTTCACGCCTGCGCCTCCCCGACTGCGGTCGGCACCTTGTCCTGCTGGGTTACAGAAAGGAAAGCGTCTTCAAGATCCTGCTGCATTTCACGGAATTGGCTCACGCGCACCTGCGCTGAGACCAGACGTTGCAGTGCCACGGCCAGACTCTGTTCGTTACCTGTGGTGTTGAATCGTACCATCATTTCAGAGGGTGCCGCCGTAACACTTGCCGTCTCGCCGAGGTTCTCGCGTAAAATTTCCGCCGCCTGGGCAACATCCTCTTCTGAAAGCAATTGTATTTCGATCATGCGCTGATGCCGGACGTTTTGCATAATCTGATCCAGGGTGCCGAACGCACGAAGTTTTCCATTGGTCATAATCGCCACCATATTACATATCCGCGCCAGCTCCGGCAGAATGTGGCTCGTGACAATAAGCGTTTTGCCTCTTTGCGCCAGGTTCAGGAGAATTTCCCGCATCTCCACACGTGCGGCGGGGTCCAAGCCGTTGGCCGGCTCATCGAGAATCAGGACCGGTGGGTCATGCAGGAGGGTTCGGGCG
>DAHXLH010000101.1:0-16471 GCA_027366115.1 Phycisphaerales bacterium | reverse complement strand
CTGTCCCGTGGGGAACAGATGAACCACCGCCCCCGATGCCGCCCATAGCGTTATGGCTTCGGCGGCGGCGGAGGACGTGTCCATGAACCACAACCCTTTGCCACTGGGGGCTTCGGCGGGTTTCAGCACGCCGACAAACTTGGTTTTCTTGCCGAGTTTCTCAATATTTCCCAGGGCCTTTTCTTCAATGGTTGTCAGGCCGCCACGAATGTTTCCCTTGGTTGGCTGAGACTCCGACAAGTCATCAGTCTTCTCCTTAAAAATCATATCGCTGTAGCTGCTCCAGACTTTCATGAATGCGTCAGCAATGTGGGGTGTCGCGGCTTTGGACTTTACGATATGTTCTCCGCCGGTTAGCTCAGAGGTTTCACCGAATGACGCGGTGGAACCTTGTGCCACGGTTTTGTCGATCACATTGCCCACCGCCGGACACGAACCAAGACCCGTCGTGGTATCGGATTCGCCGCATTTCACTGAAATATATAATTCATCGATCCCGCATTCTTCACGCTGAAGTTCGCTGGCCCAGTGGACGTATTCTTTGGCCTTTACCGACGCCGCCGCAATGGTCTGAATGTCACCGTGGCGCTCAATCGAAAAACCCGTGACGGGCTTGCCCGTCTTGGCGATTCCATCCACAATGCGCTGCGTCCAGCCTGGTTCGATTCCGATCACCACGCAGGCCGCCACATTAGGATTCGCGCCGGTTCCGATCATCGTACGGAAAAATAATTCCAGATCCTCGCCAAACTGCAGCCGCCCATACGCGTGCGGCAAAGCCAGCGTCCCTTTTATGTTACTGGCCACGGCCTCACATGCCGCATTGGAAATGTCATCCACGGGCAGGATGACGACATGATTGCGGATGCCAAAGCGGCCATTTTCCCGACGAAAACCTTTGAATGAAGAAATACCCATCGTTGTTACCACCTCTTGGTTTTAAGATTGTGAACATGAACATGCTCGCCCGTTTTAATCGGCGCGACGACTTTACCAATATCACAGCCATATTTAATGATGGTGTCACCCGGCTGGAAATCGCGCAGCGCGATTTTGTGGCCCAGCGGAATTTCCATCAAGGCTTTTACCCGCGGCGCGGCTTGGCCATGTAGGGCCGCCCCCTGCACCTCCTGCCCGGCCTTGATGTCTACAACTGCGACGCCGACGCCGTCTTTCGCGTCGTGCATCAAAAACTCTTTCATCTGTGGGCTCCTTATTTCATTGCCTTATCATGAACTTACTGGGAGGTAATCACGCCAAACCTTCTTGCTTGGGTTATTCCCCAGCGGCGACGATTTTCAATCGCTCTTCACGGCCGCTTTTCACAACTATACTTCCAACTTCCACAAAAGGAAGTTCCGAATTTGATCAATTTCAGTGATTATTTTCGTCAGGCCGTCGTCCTACGCTTCTTTCCGGCTTTTGCCGCTAAAGCCACGCCCAGGGCGTACGATAACCGCAGTCCGCTGCTATACCGTCAGGCATTGCCCGGCCACGCGTGCTCCTGAAGTTCGACGAATTTAACCATCCTTTCCTACGGTATAAATCCACATACCGCACACAATTCGTTCGTCGCAATACACTTTGCCATCAATGACCGATCAATACAAGTCTCACTTTTCATCAAGTGTTGTACCACTTTTAATCATGCGCACGCGGACCCGGACCGGACCCGGCGTCAAGAAACCGCAGTCGTTGCCGGGGGCCAGGCGACCCTCGGCAGGATGCCGAAGCCAAAAGGTTCCCGTGCGATTGTAGGTAGAGTACGGATACTGCCAATAAAAATGCGAAACTATTGATACACCGCCCTTGAAATATTAATTGAAGGCGACGGCCATCCATGCCCGGCACGCGCATCGACACACACCGGACCGCACCGTTGCCACCGCTTCGCGGCCGGGACGCATTCATGGACTTCCTGCCGTTCTCCTACCACGCGAAATAATAGGAATTGCGACGATAATGCACCTGCACCTGCGACATGGGGTTCCAGACCACCGCGCCATCGTAGTAACTGCGTTGCATTTGATTGACAGCGCTGATATCCCCCGGCTGTGTGGAAAATATCATGGCTATGCCCTCCGGAGTTGGTTTAAGAATCCCAGGCCGGGGATTGACCATCTTCTTTTGCACGACACCGTAGAAATCATAATAAAGCATTCCCAATCCCCAGGCCGGAAGGGTGGCCGAGCCTTTGATCGGGTAACCATTGGGCGGCCTGAATCCGCCCATGGGATTGAAAAATGTACAATTCAGCGGATACTGGCCGCCAAATTCGTTGGAATATTCCTGTAAGGCGACGCCGACCTGCCGCAGATTTGAAGTGCACACAATTTGCAGCGCCAAATCCCGCGCCCGTACGATAGCCGGCAACAGCAACGCAATAAGCAGGCCAATAATGGCGGTAACGACCAACAGTTCCGTGACGGTGAACGCTGACGGCCGCTGTGGCGACCTCAATGACCAAGGAGCAATGATCAATGAACCAGTCCCGGGATGCCCTTAAAAAATAAAACCTGTTTTTGATCCGTGATCCGTGATTCTACTATCCACTCTCTCGAAACTCCTCTCTGATCGGGCCGCCGCCCGATCCCCCCGTTTAGCGTCGTCGCCCGGCGATCAGTGTGCCCGCCAACACCCCGACACGCCCAAACCAACCCCACCTGTATCCGCGTTTTCCGCGTAATCCGCAGTTCAACTGTTTGGTGATCGCATCCACAATATCCGCCGCGATTGCGAATCCTCCGGAAAAATTCAAAATAACTTGGCCATCTTGGCCACCTTGACACCGGAATCTATGGCTTCAAACCTGTTCCCGGTCCCCCTCTAACTTCTAGCTCCTGTTTATCCGTACAACTCCTCGCTTCTAATTGTTGCCCGCACCCGTGCGCATGCGTTGCCGGCGGTCGCTTAACGCTTGCCGGGCGGTGGCGTAGAGTTGGTCTTGCTGTTGGCGGATCAGCATTTTTATGTCGTAGGCGCTTAAGCCGTACTTTTGGCCCACGGTGCTGATCAGTTGCTGTTCAGTGGGGGTTATTTCGCCGTCGGCAACCGCGGCCGCCACCATGGCACCGAGCCAGCGGTGGATTTCATCAGGGGTTTTGGGTTCGGTGATCTGCAATTCGCCGCGCTTGGCGGAATCCATCATGCGGTGCAATTGCTCATCGGTTACGCCCCGGCGGTCGGCGGTGTGGCGCAACATGCGCTCTTCGCCGCCGTCAATATTACCGTTATCCACCACGCATTTAACCATCCAGGCCAGCAGGCCGCTGGGCGGAGGCGGAGCTATATTGAGCATCGCGGCTACTTGCTGGCGCGTCTGCGCCGGGTCGGTGATCATCGCATTTTTTTGCGCCAGTTCCAGCAGTAAATCCTGCGCCGCCTGCCCATCTACCGGCAGCATATCCAGAAGCACCCAGTTATTTGAGCCATCATTGAGCACGGTGCCGCAGAAGCTGCAGGCATTTGCCGTATCATCTGAAATCGGAGCGCCGCAGTTGGGACAATGGGCCGATGAAATGCCCTTGTCTGGATCCGTCTTCACGCCCGCTTTTCGCTCCAGCACCATCAGATGCTGCGCCATATTGCTTTGCGGCGTTTTCTGCGCTTTGCCCGATGCATCGATCTGATACCGGCGGCTGGACCATCGCACTTCCACCAAAGCCTTATCCATTGGCGAACCGGTAATTATTCCCATGGTCTGCACCGCACCGACGGCACAATCACCCCAGAACGCCCGCACGCCGTTGGTTTGGGCGGCTAAAAGCGGTTCGTAGCGTTGCACAAACGCCGGATCGGAAACCGTCTGGAGCGGGGCAACCTTGCCCAGCCGATCGGCCATGACTTTGCGCCAGAAAATCACCGATACGCGGTCTTCCAGGCCGGCGAGCGTGAAATTTGGGTCGCGGGTCTGCAACTCCGGCACGCCGGGTGTATCGCGCGATGTTTCCGGTTCCCATTGGGAATCCTGAGTTATTTCCGCCAGCACCCAATCATATTGGCCGCTACGTAGAAGGGCGTGACAAGACTGACATTGGGCCGCGGCATTAAGTTCAATGGCCGCACCGCAATTGGGGCAGTTGCCTTCAATCAACCCTGCGCCATTGGGGGTTTTGGCACCCCGCCGACGCAGAAAAGTCCAGTATTCCGTAAACACTTCCGCGTCACCTGATCCGGACACAACGGCACCGGTCTGTGTGGAAAGCGTTTGATCCACCGCCGAGGCGGTAATGCGGACGGTAGCGGAATCAAATACATTGTCATGTATCAATTGCACCATCTGAACTTCCTGCACGGCGATATTTTTCATTCTGTCACGTACAGAATCGAGTTTCTGTTCAGTAAATTGCAGACCGAAGCGTTCATGGGTACCGTCTGAGATAAAGGGGCGGATGGTCTGAAGATTCTGGGCGCACCAGGCATCCTGAATCTTTAAAAAAGCTGTATTGACGCGGCCATAAAATGCCTGCAGATTAAACGCCGGATCAGATTGCCGCAGCGCCTGCACTGCTTGGGCTTCGGCATTTTCATCCACTGCGGTCAGGCCCGACTGCGTGCGTTGATCGCGGACATAGCCCGCAACCGAAGTATGCGTTTTATAATATAAAATTCCCGCAACTATCAGCACGGGGATCCCTATAACTGGATGCTCCAGCACCAGATATTCAACAATCCACCAGATGATGACGCCCCCACCACCTCCACCACCGCCGCTATCACCACCGCCAAAGCCGCCGCCACCGCCGCCGAAACCCTCACCGCCACCCGCCCGCCCGTGCGCAACAGCCAACACGCCAAGCAGAGGCCCTGCGATTGCAATCACCGGAAGCCATTTCAATACGATAGAATAGAATCGTTTCATAGCTGGGAATTGTAATCGAATGGCGAGGTTTCAGGCCATTATTCTCTAAAAACAATTGCGATGAATGTATATTGTCTCTCCGCTGGCATACCGCAAGCCGCCGTCGATTGCGGCAGCGATCGCTTCCGCGATGGAAGTTGGATTGAGAATATCCCGCGCGGGCACCTTCGACGCAATCGGCAGCGAACGGAACATAGGCGTATCGACGGCGCCCGGTGCAATAGCGATCACCCGCACACCAATTTCCCGACCTTCCCGCGCTGTCGCCAGAGTTAACAAATTCACGCCCGCTTTGGCTGCACCGTAGGCTGCCAAACCGGCAAACGGATCACGCGCCGCCTGAGAGGATATATTGATAATGACGCCTGCTTCCTCTGAGGGCTGCGTGGGCTCTTTCGCCGCGGCAAACTGTTTTTTAAATACGGGCCAGACCGCCCGGGTCATATAAAATACGGAGGACAAATTAATATCGATGATGTTACGCCATTGTTCAACAGTCATGTCATACGTCGGCAGCATGGGAGCGAAGCCTGCACAATTGATAACCGCGTCGATGCGCCCCTTCCATTGCAGGGCACAGTCGATAATCCGTTGTACATCTTCCGGTTTACTGACATCAGCCGGGCAGCAGGCAATGCCGCCGGGAGCGCCGGTCTGTGCGCGGGCCAAGGCGTTTAGTTTTGCCTCATCCCGCCCCGCGATTATCACACAGTCGCCGCGGGCCAGGAGTTTTTGTGCGGTAGCTGCGCCGATGCCGCTGCCGCCGCCGGTAATAATGACTACTTTCATAAATACTCCAGTTGTCAGCTTGGCGATAAGCCATGGTCCAGAAAAAACTCCGCAATCACCGGTTCAATGCGGTTGCGCAGATGCGTATTAGCATACGCCGCCCAAGCAATCGGGGTAGTAACATCCAGTACGCCATCCACCGGTTGGCCTAAGGCGTTTGACACGACCACGCCGGCTTCCTGTGCTATGAGCATGGCGCATAAATCATACGCGTGCGCGCACAGCCCGGCTGCTTGACGTGTGACGCGGTAAAAATAGGGACGTACGTCCGCCACAAAACGGTCATGGCCGATCATCACCTCATACAGTTGGCCGCCGGTGGAGATATATTGATCATCAAATACCAGCGGTCTGCCCGGATCAATCCCCCCGCCGCCATGCAGGGAAATGGCTTCCATTAATTGGGCCGCCAACACTTTTGTGCCGGGAAAAAAACTCACCACAGATCCAAATCCATGCGCCAGATCGACCGCACTGCTGGGGCGGAATATCAAAGGGGTCGCCTGGCTGGAGGCCAAATCCTCCCGCTGGCAATTGGCACCTCGGCCCCGCGCGGCCCACAGCACGTCGGATTGATTTTGTTTGCTGGTAGGGATTTCCACCTGAACTGCGGCCGCAATATCAGATAATCGTGTGGTTGGGCCATTATTGGCGGCGACACCCGCGAGCAACCAGCCGGAGCGCTTGTCATACATCAACCCGCGTGTGCCATCAATGGGGTCGACAATCAGGCGAAAGGCCGCATCAACCGCATGGGTTCCCTGGGGGAAGCATTTTATGCCTTCAGCTCCATTTTCATCGACAATACCTTCGGCAATAAGCACCAAGGGCAGTTCCCGCCCCCAGTGTTGGCAAAATTCCTCCAGCACCGGTTCAGTATGCGTGTCCAAGTCGTAAATAGTGTCCGCGGCAGTTTCGCGGGCCACATGCGACAGGGCTTGGTTGGCCAGCGGACTAACAGACCGGCGGGCGGTTATTGCTGCATCACGAATCAGCCTTCCCAGGTCACACAAACGTTCTATAAAATAAGCATCGTCACGCGGTAAAAGGCCCATTGCCGATCCTCACAGCCAAACAATACTTCACTGTCGCCGAGTCGTGCGGAATCGTCAACTAATTCGATGGAAATCTGAATATTGGCTCTTCTGGCGGCCGTGCAAAATATTCTACGCACCTACGAAAAATCAGCGGGATCTCTCGGGTGCCCATAATTGAACATTACTAGTGATTCTCCCGCACCTTGTTGGCCGATAAAAACATTGGACTTAAGCATGAGTTTCATGATGGCAGACAACCCCGCATCGACAACCACTATTGAGCCGCTTCCGTCGGCTTTATACCGCATGAACTGCATTTATCGTGCGCTTCTGGAACAGGAGCAACTGCTGGTAGAAGCGACCGATCAGCCCGAAGTGTTAAACGGCATTTGCGAGCGACTTATTACCACCGGCTTTTTTGATATCGTGGGCATCGGGTCGCCTGATGCTGACGGATTGGTTCGCTATCATCATGCGGCGGGCAAGCAGGCGGCGGAATTAATTAAGACGTTCAGCACACCGATAAAGCTGGGTGCCGGCACGCTGTCCGGGGAAGCGATGAGCACTGGAAAAATGCAGGTCAGCAACCATTATCTCAATGACCCTCGGACGTCAGCATTTCAGGCCAAAGCCCGGAAAATGAACATCAGGGCGTGGGCGGCGATTCCTATTGTCGTGGATAAGGCAACCTGGGGCGTTTTGGGCATTATCAGTCACCGGGAAGATTTTTTCGATGATGATATGCTGCAGTTGCTTTCCACCAGCACCATGCTGATCGGGCGGGCGCTGGAACGGCGCAATATTTTTGAGCGGCTGGAGGACAGAAGAATTGCGCTGGAGCGACTCAACAGCTTGTATCATGCCATGCTGGAGGAATCAAAATTTATTCTAAGCTCGCGCGATCAGAGCGAGTTGTTGCACGGCACGTGTGAAACGCTGGTAGCCAAGGGAACTTTTCTGCTGGTTGGCATCGGCTATCCTGACGATACTGGAATTTTGCGGTATCACTACGGAGCGGGGTCGGGCAGCGAGGAAATTATGCAGGGTTTCGCCTTTTCCGTTGCCGACGGCACGGCGACGCTTTCGGCGCGCGCATGGCAAACCCAGCAGATGCAATACAGCAACGACTATCCCCATGAGGCTCATGCCGCGGCGTTCAATTCACAACTCGCAGCGCGCCATATTCAGTCCTTGGCTACCGCACCCATATTTCGTGGCGGGACGATATGGGGGCTGCTTTCCGTGGTTTCCAGTCATAAGGATTTTTTTGATCCGGACATGCTGAACCTCCTGACAAGTTGTGCGCAAATGCTGGGGCGCGCACTTGATTCGATGGATATGAAGTCGCAACTCGAACGCCTGAGCAGTTTGTATAAATCATTAAGTATTCAGGGAGAAATTATTCTTGAAGCCCCCGATGAAAATACCCTTCTTACCCAGACGGTTGACCAGTTAGCGCGCGGCGGATTGTTTGTCACGGTAACGGTTGCCCACCCCAACGCCAGTGGCTTTTTTGAATTTCTTGCCATTGCCGGTACGGGCAGTGATCAAATCGAAAAGCATCCTGTTTCAGTTCTTAGCGGGGTGGGGAAAAGCCTGCTGGCACGAGCGTGGCGCGAAAATAAACTCTGCTGGTCCGACGATTATCAGTCCGATTCGGCATTGGCAAATAACCACTCGGTGATGACAGGGATTGGGGGCAAATCAGCCGCGGCGGCACCGATTGTTCGACAAGGACATATCTGGGCGGTCATGGGGCTTATTTCAGTTCACCAGAATCTATTTGATCATGAAATGCGGGCTTTGGTGGCACGTGTGACTCAACTGCTGGGCCATGCACTGGATGAAATTGACCTCCGCACACGGTTGGACGAGGAGTTAACTCAACAGGCATGGCTGGCCAGCCATGATACGCTTACCGGCCTGCCGAATCGCGCAACCTTGGATGGGTATATCGAAAAGGCTGTGGCGCGGGCCCAGCGGCACAAGACCCTCCTGGCGGTGGCCATGATGGATGTGAACGACTTCAAACTTGTCAATGACACTTATGGACACGCCGTCGGCGATGCTTTTTTGCGTGCCCTGGCGGGACGAATTAAAAATGCCTTGCGTAAAACCGATTCCGCCCTGCGGCTGGGCGGGGATGAGTTTGTCATTCTGTTGGAAGACTTGCGCCACAGTGAGGATGCCAAGGCTTACTTCACACGCCTTGCGGCGGTTCTGGATGAGCCTTTCTCCTTGCCGGGCAACCGACGCATCAACGTCTCTACGAGCATTGGCTATTGCATATTTCCCGAAGATTCAGCAGATTCCAGCGCCCTGTTGCGCCGGGCCGATAGCGCCTTATACCGCTTGAAAGGCTGCAAGACCGGACGCACCCGATGGCAGCCTAGCTCTGATTTATAATGTAGCACGGTCAATGTGTCACGGCACCATCACACGCAGGCCCGACCATTCTGGCATATTTTGCCAATGCACCACGGGTATACATGGGGGCTTTGGGCTTCCAGCTTTTACGGCGGAGAGCCAGTTCCGCATCGGATAGCTCGACGTTTATGGTCCCTTTTTCCGCGTCCACATCAACGATATCCCCATCGCGCACCAGGGCAATATTTCCGCCCACCTGGGCCTCGGGACCGACGTGGCCAATACATAAGCCGCGCGTGCCGCCGCTGAAGCGTCCATCGGTAATCAGGCAGGTGTCATATCCCAGCCCTTGACCGACAATGGCCGCTGTTACGGCCAGCATTTCCCGCATACCGGGGCCGCCTTTGGGGCCTTCATAACGGATAATGACCACGTCGCCTTTTTTAATTTGCAGGCCCTGTACCGCCTTCATGGCATCCTGTTCAGAATCAAAGCACCTTGCCGGACCCCGGTGCTGGAGTTTTTTTACGCCCGTGATTTTTATGACGCACCCTTCCGCGGCCAGATTTCCCTTGAGAATTCTTAAACCGCCATTGGGGCTGATGGCCTTTTCCACGGGGACAACCACATCCTGCCCGCCGGGCAGAACAACATCTTTGAGATTTTCCCGCATGGTTTTACCGGTGACGGTCATGCAGTCGCCATGGATAAGACCCGCATCCAGGAGGACTTTGAGAATCACGGGAATACCACCCACGCGGTAGACATCAAGGGCCACATACTTACCGCCGGGCTTTAGATCGGCGACAGTGGGCGTGCGCCGGCTGATGCGTTCAATATCATCGAGGGTCAGTTTCAAGCCCGCTTCGTGCGCAATGGCGGGCAGGTGCAGGCAGATATTGGTGCTGCCGCCGGTGGCAGCGCCGATGGCCACAGCATTTTCCAGCGCTTCGCGCGTCATGATGTCACTGGGGCGGATGTTTTTTTCCAAAAGCTGCATAACCTGTCGCCCCGCCGCCTGGCAGAAGTCATCGCGCGAAAGCTCCACGGCTGGTGGAGAACCCGACCCCGGCAGCGCCATGCCCATAGCCTCGGCCACACAGGCCATGGTGTTGGCCGTAAACTGCCCCCCGCAGGATCCCGCCGATGGACAGGCGTTGCATTCCAGTTCATACAATTCCGCGTCGGTCATTTTTCCGGCGGCATGGGCACCGACACCCTCATAGACATCTACAATGGTTACGTCCTTCCCCTTGAATTTTCCTGGAAGAATCGTGCCGCCGTAGATAAATATTCCGGGCAAATTTAATCGCGCCAGAGCCATAAGCGTTCCCGGCAGTGATTTATCGCACCCGGCCAAACCCACGAGAGCGTCATAACGATGTGCGTGCATCATGAGTTCAATGGAGTCGGCAATGACTTCTCGCGAAATCAGCGAGGCTTTCATACCTTCATGCCCCATGGCAATACCATCTGATACCGCGATGGTCACAAATTCCCGCGGCGTGCCGCCGGCGGATTTTACTCCGCTGGCAGCGGCCCGGGCCTGTCGATCCAGGGTAATGTTGCATGGGGTAGCTTGATTCCACGTACTGGCCACGCCCACCCACGGCTGATGAATGTCAGCATCCGTAAGCCCCATGGAACGAAAAAACGCCCTCTGCGGCGCACGATCAAAACCTTCCGTCACTTCCGGACTACGTGAACGATTAACCATTAAGAACACTCCTGCGCACACTATCACGCGAGCCAACAACGTCATGACCGGTCCTGTTAAAACCCTTCGGGCCGGTCAAAGCTCACGGTGGGTATAGTTTACGCGCCCGCTGGGGTAATGCCAATAAAGGTTTTGAGGAAACCTGTTACAGGATGCGCAAGGCTTGGATTGAGCCGGTATTCAGGGCATTTATGTCCAGAGCATTTGCAGCCGCGCCGTCGCAGATTTTTCCTACCAGTAACACATTGGCGAATGGGGTTCCTTGGCTCATGGGAACGCTGGTCACAGCGAATCTCAGAGTTTCTAGAGCGGCTTTCCATTGATCCAGAGTTCGGCAATACAGCCGGCCGGGTGTGTGGCCTCGTGCCAGGGCCACTATGGAATCTACGTAATTACTTAGGTGAAACGGCCAACCGCCAGCGGAATCTCCGATGCGTAACAACACCGTGCCGTTCGGCGCCAGCGCCGAACGCACGCGATTGAGCACATCATCCTGCGCTGGCCACGGCATGTAATGGAGAACATCTAGAATTACCACCACGTCGGCGGCCTGAAAGTCTGCTGAGCGAATATCGCCTTGCTCAACGACGATGTTATCACCCACGACGAAGCCGGCCCGTTCCACATCCCGTGGCATAAGCTCAATTCCCCGGTAGGAAGCGACTTTGGGGGTCGGCGGAAATCCCTGAGGCCAATTGCTGGCGGAATATAACATATCTGCGGCCGCCAGCCACGCGGCCAGCAAGCCCTGTCCGCAGCCCAAATCCAGGATACGTGAGTTCGGCGGAATTAAGCCGTGTTGCAGTAATCCGACAAACGCCGGATCGCCGCTGAGTTTCCCCTTGGCAAAATGCCACGCAAAACGGCCGGCCGCGCGATATGGTTTGGCTGCGGTTGAAACCATTTCCGCTTTCCAACACGTTTTATATTTTAACTGATCCATCGCATGAGATTGTATCCGTCATCGAAACTTTTGATAATGCCAACTCGTATTAACGATATTAACTTGGACCCACGAAAATCTTTGCACTATGGGGGCTATTGCGGCTATTATGCGTCGCACTATGGAAGGACACGTTGCGTTACCCATTATTTCCGATACGGCTTCCGATACTCGGGGAGCAGTGGATTTGGCCGGCGCACTGCAAAAACTTGACGTAGGCGAAGTGCGGCTAAGCGGCCACGACCGGCTTTTATATGCGACCGATGCGTCGCTGTATCAGGTTATGCCGTTGGGCGTGGTAATTCCGGAATCGGTAGAGCACATTTCCACCCTGCTGGAATTTTGCCACAGGCAGCACATTGCGGTTCTGCCGCGCGGTGGAGGCACGAGCCTGGCTGGGCAATGCACCAATCGGGCGGTGGTGCTGGATGTATCACCGCGCTTTCGCAAGCTGCTGGAGGTTGATATTGCCCAGCGCGCATGCGTGGCACAAGCGGGGATGAGTATTGATCAGATTAATCGCGAATTGGCGCATACCCGCTTGTTTTTCGCCCCTGATCCGGCCACGGTGGCGCAGGCGGCACTCGGCGGGTGCATTGGCAATAATGCCGCCGGCGCGCGGTCGATCCGCTACGGCCGCACCAGTGAAAATCTCTCCGCTGTACACGTCGTGCTGGCGGACGGGCAAAACCTTTGGCTGGAAGCTGGTGCCGGGAAGCGCAACAAGACCGCGCTGGATCTTGCGCAGCGCGTTGTCGCAGTTGTCGGGCAACATGCGGCAGAAATTCGTGAACGATTTCCAAAACTTAATCGCCGCAATGCCGGCTATTCACTTGATTTGATTCTGCGGCAACTGGAAACTGGAAGCACGCCGGAGGAACTGGACCTTAGCCCGTTAATGTGTGGCAGCGAAGGGACCTTGGCGGTTATTACGGCAGCCCGGCTGAAATTGCATCCGCTTCCCGCCGCGCGGGGCTTGGCGATTCTGGCGTTTAACAGTTTGGAAGAGGCGTTGGATCGGCTGGAGCCAATTTTAACGACCAATCCCACGGCAGTGGAACTGCTGGATGCCGAAGTGCTGCAGGCGGCGCAAGGCAATGCCGAAGCACGGCGGCATCTGGAAGTTCTGCCGCGGATTAATGGCGAACTTCCGGCGGCGGTGCTGTATGTGGAATATCAGGCGGAAGGGGCGGCCAATGAGCTTGATGCGTGTTTGAAGCATCCCGCCTTGCAGGCACCCGCCGAGCGCCTGTTCCGGCAGGGGGCGGAAATGCATCAGGCATGGGCACTTCGCAAAAGCGCCGAAGCCCTGTTGCATGCACTGTCCGGCACACGTAAACCCATCACGTTTGTTGAAGATAATGCCGTTCCAGTGCCACGACTGGCGGAATTTATCCGCCGGTTGAAAGTTATAGTCGAAGCGCACGGCACCCATGCCGCGTTTTATGCCCATGCTTCGGTGGGCGTGTTACATGTGCGGCCGATGCTGGATTTGCATGATATCCGGGATCAACAGGCCATGCGGGATATTGCGCTGCAAACCGCCCGTTTAGCGCGGGACTGCGGCGGGGTGATGTCCGGAGAACATGGTGACGGGCGGGTGCGGGGACCGCTGCTCATGGAGTATTTCGGCCCCAAGATCATGGGGGCATTTGCCGAGATTAAAGCCATTTTTGATCCTACGGGCATTTTGAACCCGGGCATGATTGTCAATGCCGGCGCCGTGGATTCGATCACGGCACATCTGCGCCAACAGTCGCAGCGAAAAACCGATCTTATGGAGGTGGAGACGTATTTTGATTACTCGGATCAGGAGTCCTTTGCCGGGGCCGTTGAAATGTGCAATGGTGCGGGGTTTTGTCGCAAAACTTCCGAGGGCACCATGTGTCCATCCTACCGGGCCACGTTGGACGAGCGACATTCACCCCGCGGAAGAGCCAATGCCCTGCGCGCCAATATTCTTGGAACATCGGATCGGCCCAACTGGACCGACAGGGACACGCTGCAAACGCTGGATTTATGCCTTTCCTGCAAAGCTTGCAAGACCGAGTGCCCCAGCAGCGTGGATATCGCCCGGCTCAAAGCCGAATATCTGGCACAGCGCTACCGGGAAATCCGCCCGTCTCTGGCGGCCGGCACATTTGGCAACATCCGCACGCTGAACCGCATGGGGTCTATGCTGCCGGGATTTGCTAATTGGGTCCAAAATATGCCGCCCGCACGGGCGATGATGAATTATTTGCTCGGATTGGCACCGCAACGGGAGCTGCCCACATTTTCCACGCCACTACAAAAGCTATTTCACCAAAAGCTGCAAAATGGTAACCCGACACAGGGTCCCAAAGTGGTGCTTTTTGCGGATTGCTTTACAAATTATAACGACTCGCACATTGGGGCTGCGGCCACGCGGGTTTTGCAAAGCTTGGGCTATCAAGTGGAAATGGTGAATCACGGCTGCTGCGGAAGAGCGGCGATTTCCAACGGCTTATTGCACAGCGCCCAACAAAGTATCCGTGAGACATTGACCCAACTGACTCCCGCAATAACGGATACAGATGTTGCCGCCATCGTGGTGTGCGAGCCTTCATGCCTTAGTGCCATGATAGACGATTGGCAGCATTTCAAAGGTATCGGCTCAGCGGAAGTGCTGGGAGAATTAAAGAAAAAAGCGATTTCACCGACAGATTTTGTGCAACAAAACTGGCAGAGCCACCCGGTAAGTCCAAAGTGGACGCATCGATCAACCGCCCCGGTATTATTCCATGGCCATTGCCATGCCAAAGCCCTGTGGGGAACCCAGCAGGACGGCAAGCTATTGCACAGCATTTCCGATGGCCACGCAAAGATTTTGGATAGCGGCTGCTGCGGCATGGCTGGCGGGTTCGGCTACACGCAGGATCATTATGAATTATCCATGAAAATATTCGGTCAAAGTGAATTTGACCCCATTCGCCAGGCACCGGCGGAGGCGGTAATTCTCGCTCCAGGCACCTCGTGCCGACATCAAATTCAACATGCCGTCGGACGAAAAGCCCTTCACCCCGTTGAATGGCTGGCGGAATTATTGTAAGGCCGGAGCCCCACGGTCGTCCGCGTAAATGGGGGGCCGCCAGGGGCTGTTTCGGCTCAATAACCACAACACTGCAAATGAATAAAACACTTCATGGCAGAAGCACATTTTGAAATTTGAATGGCACGATCACACGCCGCGCATTTTCAGGTAACGTGAAGGCTAATGTGACCGGCGGCCCGACGGGCTTCTTGGAAGCCGGATAATTAAACGGAAAATCTGTATTATACGGCACTCTAAAACCCTGAAAATCTTGTGACCACGACAGCCTTTCAAATTTTCTGCCATGGGCGTCTTCGAGCGAGAAATTCCATGGATTTTCTGCCTCCTCTATTTCGGTCTGCACAACCAATGAGTTCTTTTTTGAAGCAACATTTTCTGGAACATTAACCGAATAATCTAACCAATAATCATTATGTATTTTTTTAACGCCTCGTACCGTGATCATCAGGCCGGTGATTTTGAATGTCTCGGGCTTACCTGTAGCAAGTGCATATCGGAATGTTTTTAGCTTTGTGGCGACAATTGCCGCAATTGTCCCTTGAAGACGTTTAATTCGATTCCCGATGCCATGTGGACGACGAAGCGGAAACCAGCAAGATGCCCACCATTGTGTAGCGGGCGTGGATACAAGCGACATTTGGTTGCCGAATACTTGACCGGGATAAACCAATGCGTGGCCATAATTATCAACGGCTTGGGTGACATGAGGCTGGTTTGGAAGTACCTGAAGAATCATAAGATTGGGATCAATGGCAAAAATCATTGTCAAATTGAATCGCTGCTGAATGGTGGGCAGTCTGTCCGTAAAATTCACATCGCGCGATAAACCAATTCCATATAATTCAGTGAGAAAATCTCCATCAATGGAAACAGGTGTTTTCGGCCCAATGAGGTTATTTTGGTTCGTTAATTGCAGCCCGTAGACCGAGGAATTATACGGATTCCAAATCGAAATACCGGCCTGAACCACCAGCTGCCGCATTGCGGTCCAAAATGGCGCATGATACAGGTTCATGGTCACGGTCCGCGTTTTCAATTCAGCAAATAAATCGGATGGCGTGACGCTGTATTTCAGTCCAATCTGCCCCATGATGCTCCTAACGGCCTTACGGACTGGAGCATTCTTCAGGCGAAGTGTAATTGAACCATCAGGAAACGCTGGAGCTTTACCATTAACAATGCCCAACTGAAACAACATTAACAAGAAGCATATCCCCACACCATATATTATTTTTTGAGGCACAATACGTTTCCCTTTTTTAAGGAGCTTGCCGCCGCAAAGAAAGTTAAACGCGGACAGGACTAATTTTACCATTTCTGGTCGCCATGTCAGCTCCGCTTTGCTCGCCAGATATTCGGCATAATGGTTCAGACAGCTTGATGCGGAAGCATCGAGTTGGACGCGGCACAGCCCTCATCCCGGCGGAATAAGGCGATGCGCCCCGCGGATCGATTCAACACATGGTATACATACCCACCAAGACAACAATGTGGTTTTCGAACCATCCAATTATCCTGTGCTGAACGCCATCCCCTGCCAATATTAGGAACGGGGCCGAAATAACTTCCCGATATGGCGATGGTCTATTATCATGAGGATGTACGGACAGGATGTCCGAGGGTTTTTGCAAACAAGGAGCCAGCCATGGAAGGCTACGGGATTCAAGTCGAAGGGATGATGAAA
>DAHXLH010000010.1:0-8784 GCA_027366115.1 Phycisphaerales bacterium | reverse complement strand
GATAGCCCAATCCGCAATAGGATAGTCCGAGTTGGAGTTTTCCGCCGGGCCGATCCCTTGGGGCGATACCAACGCATTCATGGGACCATTTCGAATACTGGTCCACCCGGAAGCATTCTCGAACCAGAAGAAGCATGGGGCGTAGGTGCCGCCATTGGAAAGTAGTTGCGTAGCATCTCCAATGGCCAGCTTCTGGCCAGGATTGGCGACGTTGGAAAGCGAGTAGGTGACGGTTTGAGGATGGTTTCCGCCAGAGTAGCCACCGCTAACATTAATGTACGCCATAAAAAAGTTGCAATTGGCGGCATACGTCGTGATGTCCCCAGGTCCCTGTATCTTATTGGAAATTGTCTGGCTGTAGTTGACCGGCAACACAGCCGACGGGCAAATAAAGATCTTGGCGAATTTGGCGATATAGGTGGCCTCCTGCGGCTGGGTAATATTGGTGTTGGTCCAGCTGCCGAAAAAGGCCAGCACAAAATTTCTGGGATCTATACCCTGGTTGAAACTGAATAAAAGTGTATCCCAATCATTGGTGGTTACCGGATCCTTGGGCCAGACTCCATTGTCGTAGGCATACGGAATGGCACCCTCATAAGCGTCCGCATATTCATTGAGCATCTGCCCTTGCGAACGCATATTCGCCAGGCACTGGATGCTTTTGGCATCCTGCTGTGCCTTGGCCAACGCCGGCAACAGCAAAGATATCAGCAATGCAATGATGGAAATCACCACCAAGAGTTCGATGAGTGTAAAACCGTGACGTTTCATGGTTGTCTCCTAATTTAGAAACGTGAACAAAGGGCGGCCAATGCCCGTTTTGGGGCATTGGCCATCCCCATAAAACATCAGACTATCCTGCGCCGTTTGAGTAACAGCAACCCCATGCCTCCGACACTCAATAATCCCAGAGTTAATGGTTCAGGAACCGGAGCGGAAATCAGTTGCAGTCCGTTGAAAGTTCCGTCCTGCCCATTACTTCCGATCGGAGTTAGCTCCGCCGGAGTATTAGTCCAAGTAATGGCCAGTGTGCCATTCGAGCTTGCCATTGCATTAAAAACGACGTAGTTCGTATTTTCCTGGAAGATATTCTGCGTGCCGGAATTGTACTGCAGAGTATATGCCGCGCTGCCACTGTCCGGGCCGCCGGTGCCGGTGGTTATGCTGAACGCCGCGCCGCGATGATGGCCGTCGTACCAACTGGCAAATTGGCCGGGTTGGCCGTAAAGGTAGAGCCGATAAGAACCATTGCTGGCCAAGCCGGTGAGCGTGACTGCCTCCGGAGTACTGTCCTGCAAAAATCCACTTAGCAACTCATTAGCCGGGACTGTCTGAAAGTTATAGTCCGGGCCGCTGGTCGCGTTACCAGCATAACTCACAGCAACTGTGGTCGCGTTGCCGGTTGAATCCAACAGATTGCTCCCTGTACCGCTGCCGCCGGCCAGCACATTCCATGTGGGACTTGCCACGCCGTCACCAGTATACGCCCCCTGTTGACCACTGAAGGAATCCGTGGTGTTTGCTGTCGCCACGCCCTCAAACTGAATGTTAACGGTGTTGGCACACGTTGTCGCGGCAAACCCCGCGAACGCTAACATCGCCGCGGCTGCCGCGGCGCTATAAGCGTGTAACTTCTTAAAATGTGTCGATATCATAATAGAACTCCCATGAATAAAGGATTTACTTTTTCTCTTCTCCACCTGACCAGAAAGTCAGTAAAAATGAAGTCGAGAAGACCGGGTAAAAAGCCCGACTAACCGGTCAAGCCGTCGGGACCACATATTCATTCATTACCGCGACAAAGTCTCCTTTCCCGGTTGGAGCGAGACACACGCAACTTCACGTACCGCAGTCAAACCGAAAAGCCACAGACTCAATGCCAGTCCGCAACCGAGCATCAATTTTTTACATCCCGCCTTTTGGCCGCCTGCGAATGAGGCCGAAAGTTATCAATCGCATCACAACCCTTTTTCGGTGTCATGCGCCACCAAGCTTCTACAGGCAACATACGAAATGTGGCTACCATTAAAGCTTGATTTAAGTATAGACTGACCGCGGGAAAATAATAGGCCATTTTTTACAAAAAAACTTCTGTTTTTTACCATTTAAGCCCGTGGCTTACTCGTCAGTGTAAAATGGGTGTTATTATAATAGCGGCCCAAGCAGGTGAGGTTAACTTATGCGAAAAGACAAGCGAGTGCTGTTTCTCGGTAATCTGATGATTGCCTACAATCGGGATGTTCTGCGCGGCGTGGCAAAATGCGCTGCCACGCGACCGGAGATTCGGGTTTTTTTCCCGGACAGCTTTGAATCGGCGGATATACCGCGGCTTCTTCAAGGTGATGTACACGGCGTGATTGCGGCCGGTTGTCCGCCGGCATGGCGATTGCCCGAGACCATTGCCAAACGCCGCTTGCCCGCGGTCGACGTTTCGGCAGAACTTAAGCCATCCAGTGTTCCACGCGTTGTAACCGATGATGCCATGGTCGGACGGATGGCGGCGGATTATTTTATTGATCGGGGATTTAAGCGACTGGTTTACTACGGCATGTCTCAACATTATTCCTCTGATGTGCGTCAGGAGGGTTTTTTTCAACAAGCCAGTAAGCACGGCATTACCGCCCAGTGTTTTCAAAAAGAAAATGCGGAGGCGGAAGACCGCGCTGGAATATTTCCCAGCACCGCGGCCCGATGGCTGAAGGACTTACCAAAGCCGGCCGCTATTTTCGCGGCGGATGATCATCTTGGAGCGTATCTGGTAGAGGCCTGTCAGCATTTAAAAATCCGAATACCCGAAGATGTGGCCTTATTGGGTGTTGACAATGATGACCTCTACGGGCAACTGCGCACGCCGCATTTATCCAGCATTCTGCAAAATACGCAGGAAATCGGGTTGCGGGCCATGGAGTTACTTTATCGCGTGATGCAGGGGCGGAAGGTCCGATCTTCCACGGTACTCATTGAGCCGGTGCGCGTCATTACACGATTATCGTCGGATATTTTTGGAGTGGAAGATGAAGTGGTACGTGAAGCTCTGGGACTGATTCAGCAGCGGCTGCGAAGCGGACTGTCTGTGAAGTGGTTAGCCGACCAATTGGCGATTTCCCGCCCCACCATGGATCGGCGTTTTTTGGCGGCGCTGAACCGGACTCCGACCATGGAAATACAACGCACTCAGATGGAAACCGCACGGCAACTTATTCTGGATTCCGACATGCCCATTTCTCAGGTTGCCGAAGCGTCCGGCTATTCATCGCCCCGCCAATTCAGCACATCCTTTCACAGATACTTTAAGCAGACGCCACGCGACATGCGAAAGACCCACCGCTATGCTGCGCCCCGCTCGCCGGACTCGCGAACGGGGCCACCTTTTATCCCCAATAAAAAGGGATACGCGACAAGGTAACGGGACATCCACCGTTGTTGATATGGCACCAGAACCCGAGGCTGCGGTGGTGGGAATTGTTACTTGAAATTCGGCACTGCCGCGTCCGGGCAGCCATTTGAAGGAAGCTCCAGATAAGCCTCAACACACATTGCTTTTACCGCGCATTCTCGCCGTCTGAGGCAGCGGATTCTGCTGGAATATCCGTTAAAGGAATTGGTTGGCTTAATTGCTAATCCGATGGGGTATAAAGACGATATCCGACACCGGTTTCTGTGTGAATATACCTGGGCTGAGACTGGTCGGGCTCGAGTTTCTTGCGTAACTGATTCATGTATACTCTTACATAGTGTGTTTCAAAACCGTAGCCTGCTCCCCATGTTTCCTTCAGAAGTTGCTTATGCGTCATGACCTTCCCCGCATTCCGTAGAAGTACCTGGAGCAGGCGATATTCGTGGGGAGTCAGATGTACGACCTTCCCAGTCACGGTCACTTCTCGTGAATCCAGATTCATGCTGATATCCCCGACCGAAAGAACGCCACGATCAGGCTGGCGGGTATTTGCGGACCGGCGCAAAGCGACGCGCAGGCGTGCCAAAAGTTCTCCCACGCCGAAGGGTTTGGTGAGATAATCGTCTGCTCCAGCGTCCAGCGCGTTAATTTTTCCACGCTCCTGTCCACGGGCCGAAACAATAATGATCGGCAATTGCGCCAGTTGCCGCAGATCCTTGATCAGTTCCACACCATCGCGGTCCGGCAAGCCCAGATCGAGAATAATTGCATCGGGTAAATCGTGACCAAATAGACGCAGGCCCTCCGCCGCAGTGGTCGCTTCTCGAACACCATACCCCTGGCCTTCCAGAGAAATACGCATGAACCGCCGAATTGGCGGCTCGTCTTCAATTATCAGAATCAATGCGCCCGATGCTGCCATAAACGCTATCACACCGCCTCGGGGATGATTCGTCAACCTCCATTTGTGGGGATTGTCACTTGGAATTCGGCACCGCCGCCGTCGCGGTTGCGGGCGGTGATGGTGCCGTGGTGGAGATGGAGAATAGCGCGGCAGATCGCCAGACCGAGACCCAGGCCGGGGCGGCGCGAAGAGGATGACCCGCGATAAAATTTTTCGAATATTCTTTGCGTGTCGTGAACGGGAAGTCCTGGTCCGCGGTCCATCACGCGAATTAGTACAGAATCAGGCCGGGCCATGGCGGTAATTTCAATGGGGGTGGACACGGGTGCATGGTTGATGGCATTTTCCAGCAAATTGGATAAAACCTGTTCCAGAAGAACCGGGTCCCCCGGCACGGAAGGCAGCGATTCAGGAATATCAAGGTGAAAGTCGCGGTTCTGGTCATTGTTTCGCCAGCGCCCTACGGCGGAAATGATGATCTCCCCGACATCGACAATCTGAGTTTGAATCGACGGATTCCCCGATTCCAACCGGGTCATTTCCAAAAGCTTTTCGATAAGGCCTTCCATGCGTTGTGATTCCTGGGAGATGGTTGTCAGCAATTCTTCACGGGTTTCGGCGGACATGGATGATCCGGCTTCAAGAATACTGCTGGCCGAGCCGGTGATGGCTGCCAGTGGCGTGCGCAGGTCGTGCGATACGGCGGATAAAAGTGTGTTGCGGAGTACTTCAAGTTCGGTGCGTTCCCAGGCGCGGTGGGATTCTTCGGAAAGCATCATGCGCTCCAGGGCTACGGCAATTTGAGCGGTAAAGGCTTCAAGCGTGCGTAATTCGTCGGGGTGGTTGAAGCGTTGAAGATCCGATGGAATGATACAGAGCGAACCAAGTGTAGATTTAACGCCTCTTAACGGCAGGTAAATAGCTTTGGCCGACGGCAGCGTGGACGTGCCGGCACCGGCTTTTTCTCCGTGACGGATGACCCAATCCGCCACGGACAATTCCTTGTCATCAAGCGTTACCTCATTGGAACTGTGGGTCAATACTGGAATGCCGGATGCATCGGGTAGTATCACAGCGGCCGGAGAATTGAAGAACTCGGCGACATGCCCGAGGGAAACCTGCAACAGGGCGTTATGATCCCGACAGAGAATTAATTCGCGGCTTAAGCGTAACAGGGATTCCGTGCGCTGTTCACGTGATCGAGAAAGGCGTTCCTGATCGCGCAGACGGGCGGTAAGTATGCTGATATAGATACCCGTAACCAACATGGCGGCAAACGTGAGTAAATACTGGGTATCGGATATAGCGAAAGAATAATAGGGTTTTACCACAGTAAAATCGAACGCAGCGACGCTAAGAACAGCGGTTAGAACGCCGGCAAATCGGCTGTAGCGGGCGGAAATCCAGATCACGCCCAGGAGATAAAACATGATGACATTGATATCTGATAATCCGAGCGTGTGATAAAGAAAAATACCCCACGCCGTATTGAACGTCACAACCCCTGCGGCCCAGGTAATCCCGCGCCGGTCCCAGTTTTTTTTCCGACTTACAAGGGCAGGCGAATGGCTTTCGGCATCTTCCCGGATTAATTCAAGATGAATGTCGCCGCTGCGCATAATCAGGCGGTCCACAAACGATCGCCGCAGTATGCGTCGCCAGCCACGATCAGCCGGTTTTCCAACGATAATGCGCGCCACATGGCGGCTTTTGGCGTAGGCGATAATCTCCTGATCCGGATGCAGGCCGGAAAGCGTTACCGCTTCGCCGCCGAGTTGCTCGGCCAAAGCAAGTGTGCGCGCCACACGCTGCCGGTCCGCTTCGGATAAGCCCAGAGATTTTGCCGTTTCAACATAGACCGCCATCCAGGGAGCTTTCCAAGCGGCGGCCATCCGCGCTGCGGTTCTGACCAGATTGGCGGAAAATGGACTGGGGCCTACGCATACCAAAATACGTTCAGAAACGGCGGCCGTCCGCCCGGCGGCACTCCCCTGCCGCAGGGCATCAATATCCTGGTTAATGCGATCAGCCGTGCGGCGCAGCGCCAATTCCCGAAGGGCCAGAAGGTTTCCGATGCTGAAGAAATGTTGCAAGGCGGCGGTGGTGCGATCAGGAGTGTAAATTTTTCCTTCCTGCAGACGTGCAATAAGTTTTTCGGGGGGCAGGTCCACAAGCTGCACTTCATCGGCCGTTTGAAAAACCGAATCGGGCAGCGTTTCCCGAACCTTGATGCCCGTGGCCCGTTCCACGATGTCATTGACAGATTCGAGATGCTGCACATTGAGTGTTGTATATACGTCAATTCCTGCGGCCAGAAGTTCGGCTACATCCTGCCAGCGTTTGGCGTGCCGCATTCCCGCGGCGTTGGTATGGGCCAGTTCGTCCACCAGAATAAGTTCCGGTGCCTTACTCAGGGCTGCATCAAGATCGAATTCCTTGAGCACAGCTCCGCGGTATTCCACAAGTTTATAAGGAAGAATATCCAAGCCCAGCAGCAACGCTTCGGTTTCGGGGCGTATGTGCGGCTCGGCATAACCGACCAGCACCCGCGCACCATCAATAGCACGCCGCTGGGCCTCCTCCAGCATCGTATAGGTTTTACCAACACCGGCTGAGGCACCGAAAAATATTTTCAGCTTTCCCCGGTGCTGAGATTCCTCCTGCTTGGTAAGAAGCTGAAGCAATTCATCAGGATTGGGTCTCTGTGTTTGTTCCATCATCTGCCAAGGTTTCCAAAGACTAATCAGTTCGGTATATGATAACCATTAACCATCATACTTATACAGGGCCCAGCAACCGCGATCTGGGTCGCAATTTGCATTTCCGGGGCGGCCCCACATTGCGGGACACCCCCTCCAGACGTACCGACCGGATCCGCTGTGAAGGGTTAAAACTCTGATCATCGAAACGATCTTAGAACTGATATATCGCGTCGATACCAAAAGTGGTCTGGTAGTGATTGCCGTTAAACACGGCATGGTCGGCGAGGTCTTCACGAATTTCCGGACGAATATAGAAATTCTTACTCAGGCTGCCTTTGGGGAATGGAGTAATCTTCACACCAAAAGTCAGATCGCCCATGTTGGTGTAATTTTCAATACCGAAGGGATTAATTCCGATTCCCGCGCTGCCCAGGCCGGAACCGACATACGCATATTCTTCACGGGTGGTGAAGCTGAAGTAGCGGTTAAGAGCATAGTTCTGATACAGCGCTTCGCTGAACCAGCCGGAAGGCTGATTGCCGTTGGTGCTGTTACCGGCGCCGTCGTATGCGGCAACAGTATCGGAAACCAGGGTCAACGCGTTGTTGAGAATCGGCGGCACATAGGTGATCAACGGTTCAACAACGGTGCGGTAATTATTGTTATTGCCAAAGGTGGCATTGCCCATGGCGCCATCTTCCGGGCCGAAGGATAAATTAACAATGAAATCCCAATGTGAACTTGGCGCGTACCCGACTTCACCCAGAAAATCCACGCTGCTGTTGTTATTATAGAAGGTCTGATTCCAGTTGCGGGTGATACCGGCGTAGAACGTCCATTGGTTGTTGGGCACATATTCCGCCAGAACGCCGGTTTGCGTATATGGAATCATGTAGCCGAAAGAATATGTATGCGAGTAAAGGTAATTGGTGGTGGGGTTGATGGTTTCCTCACCCATGAGTGTCACAAACTTACCGGCTTTGATCTTCACATTGCCGGCTCCGCCCAGATGCAGCGCCAGGGTGACATACGCCTGTTCAATATCGGCCTGGTAAAGCGGTGAAAACGCCTTGGCCGGATTGTAGCCAAAATCCAGACCGGAGGAATGGAAGCTGTCACCGCCGTAGGATGGGTCATAGCCATAAATGAATTCAAAATGGCCGCCGATATCCCAGCCGCGTTTGATATACTTGGGATCCGAAAAGTTAATCGCCTTTGCAATGGTCAGATCCAACTGATCCATCTGAAGGTGGTTGCCGTATTCCGTGTCAAATACACGGCCCGGAATGGTGGTACCCGCCGGTGGTGGCCCGGCGAGGTTAGCCGTATAACCCATTTCCAGGTAACCATAGATATCAATGCCCGCATTGGACAAGCTTTGTCCAACGGAAGTATCCCCGGTCTTAATTTGATCCAGAGAGTACATCAGCAGAGGATTGGTATCCGCCACTACGGGGGCGGGTGCCGTCGCGGGGGCGGGCGCCGGCTTGGCCTTCTTTGGAGCCACCTGCGGCAACGAGGCGGGGGCGGTCCCCGCAGTTGCGGCCGGTGCGGGAGTGGTGGTGGACGAATCCGCCAGAGACAGGCCGGCGGTCGCTAACACAGCGGCCATGGCCAACAAGGTAGTAAAAGGTCGCATTTGTTTCTCCTTCAAAATGCAATAACCGTTATCTTAAATAGAGCAAAGCGCGTGCCAAGAAATCGGTAACCGGTCCTATATAAGACATTTGCGGGGCAAACCGTCACGGGGCGCTTCAAATCAAAACCAGCCACCAATACGC
>DAHXLH010000005.1:0-17295 GCA_027366115.1 Phycisphaerales bacterium | reverse complement strand
CCGGATAAATTGGATTCCTGGAAGGCGGCACCTTTAAGTTGGGCACCGCTGAAAATCGCGGTGGCAAGATTGGTTTTACTGAATCCGCTAGATTCCAGATTGGCCCCGGAGAAGTCCGCGCCGGCGAGATCCATGGACTGGAACTGCGTTTTCTGTAGGTCATATCCGGCAAAATGGCGTTGCTGAACTTTGCAGGCTTGGAGCGTACAACCCGCGATATTTTTGGGCAGATGGGAATCCGAAAAATCCACATCGGTCAGCGTGGCACCGGCGATCGTGGCTTGCGACAATCCTTTTACCGCCTTCATCCCGCAATTCTGAAATGTCGATTCGCCTAATTGGGCACCGGAAAAATTGCTGCCATCGAGGGCGACCGTTTCAAATTTGGATTTGGTCATGACGGCATTGGTAAAATCCGCCTCTTTCATGCTGCATGTGCCCATGCCAAAGTCGGCATCAGATAAGCCAATATCGTGTAACCCCACGCCCTCCTTCTCAAGGTCGGCCATGGAGGGGTTGGTTTTGGCCAAGTCCAAAATGCGTGCCGAGGGTTTAATGGTTCGGGGGTCTTTCAGGAGCATGACTTCCGCAAGTGCGGTAACCCCGGAAAGGTTGGCACCGCAGAACTTAGCCTGGTCGCCGATGCTATTGGTGAATTTGGCATCGGTAAGATCGGTGCCGGTCAAATTTGCGCCGGTGAGATCACAATTATCAAATTGCGCATCGGCGAATGTCGCACTCTCCAGATTGGCTGCGGCAAATTTTACGTAACGGAATGTGGCTTGGCGAAAATTAATGCCCTTAAAATCCAAATTGGACAAGTCCACCCACCAGAGTTGCACGCCCGCCAGTGATTCGCCCGATTGCACCTTGGCGATCACATCCTCCCGCTTCATCAGCAGTTTGCTGTGATTCTTGAACTCCTCGGAAAATTGCTTGAAGTCGAGCTTGGACATGTCCAGGTTTTGAAAATCGATTGTATCAAAGTAACTCATGATTCTACCTGTTATCAGGCTTCCGACGTGGAGAGCTTGGTCATTTTAACATTGGTTGTACTATCGGTAATCAGGCCCTGAAGTATGGCGTTAAGAAATTCAGCCCCATACGCATTGGCACCGCTTAAGTTGGCCATGGTCAGATTGGCTTTTTCAAAGGAGGCTTTAAATAAATCAGCCTGCTGTAATAGAGCGCCGGTAAGGTTGGCTTTATTGAGCTTGGCGGTTTTCAAGTTGGCGGCTGAACAATTTGCCCCCTGCAACCCCGCAGCGGTAAATGTTGCGCCTGCTAGCTGCGCGTACCGCATATTGGCACCGGCTAAATTGGAGGCTGCCCATATTGAATCGGTTCCGCGAACTTCACGTAGATTCGCCTCCGGGAAATTGGCCTTATCGGCACGCAGTTTTGTCACATCGGCATTAACAAACTTCACATGTTTTCCCGCCGCCTTTTCGAAGGAGGCTTCGTTAAGTAACGCATTGGAGAAATCGGTTTGATTGACTATCGCGGCGGTAAAATCAGCCTGCGGGCAGTTGCTTTGCTGAAATTTGGCGCGGGACAGATCAGCCCGGGCAAACAGCGTTTCCTTGGCGAATACGCCGGTAAGTACCGCATCGGTCAGGGTGGCCTTTTCAAACAGGGCTTCGTCCAGCGTGGCACCCGTTAGATTCGCTCCGGCCAGATTGGCTTGCGTGAAGTCCGCCTGTTTCAGGGTCGCATTTTCCAGCGTTGCACCGGCTAACGCGGCGTGGCTGAAATTTGCCTCTGCTGCTTGAATCTCCGACATATTGGTTGACGCCAGATTGGCTCCGGTAAAATTGCACGCAACCGCCGTCGACGCTTTCAAGTTGCAACCGGATAAATTGGCTCCGGAGAAATCCGCAGCGGTAAGATTTAAGCGCGACAGGTCCAAGCCCGACAGATTTTGATTGGCCAGAGTCTCGCCTTGCGCGACCTTCTGTTCCGCCATCTGTCGCGTCCAAACGGGTGGAGCTTCCGGCGGATTTTCCGCTTCGGGTTCGGGAATGCCGGCCTTGGCGCGGGCCTGTTTCATCTGGGCGATCAAGGGGGATAAATCTTCCGGGTTATGGCCCATTTTTGGTAGCAAAGCTCCCATGAGCGAGGTCATTTTTGCCAAATTCGGATTGCCGGCCATTTCGACGGGGGAAAGTCCTTGGGAGTCCCAAAACCGGATTTGTTCGGCGTGGGCTTTGGCGCTCATGGCGGGCAGGTTATCCGGATCAAGCCCCAGCTTGGACATTGCGACTTTCAGTTGGTTCTGCAGGTCCGCTTCGTGCATGGCCGACGCTTTCGCTGGATCATCTTCCGCCATTTGATCCAGCATGGCGGCTTGTTTGGCTTTCAACTCCGGCGGCAATTTTGCGGGGTCCATGCCCAGATTTGTACACATGGCCGCCACCTGCACTTCCATCTGCTGACGCATTTCCAGTTTCTGCTGTTCTTTGGCGGCCAGTTCCTCGGCAGTTGGCTGAGGTGGTTTGGCTTCCGGAGGCGGCTCTTCGGCAGGTTCTTCGGGTTCCTTCAGAGATTGCAGGAATTTCTGGCGGCACACCTCCAGCGTTGCGGGCGGTTGCGTCAGGGGTTCATCCATAATAAATACATCGGCGACATCTTCAAATTCTTCAGATTTAACCGCCGCTACACCGCGCCACAGCAGCACCATTTTCTCGGCTTCCATGTCCACCCAGAGCGTGTCGAGATTCATCGGCACTTCTTCAAAATTTCCCGCTTGTTTTTCGGCAATCCCGGCGCGGTTGATAAAGCAGCGCACGCGCAGACCGGGCAGTCGCGATTCATATTTTGCGTGGTCTGGATGCAGATTTTCAAATAGCAACTTTTCATCACCGCGCAAAAAACCCTCCACCTGCATAGATGGTGCCGCAGCATTAAAATAAGCATAATCAAAATCCGCGGGAAACCAGGGCCAACGGGTTTTGCGATAACTGCCGCCATACGAACCGAGCTTACCGGCGCGCGTATGCCATTTGGCGCTTAGCGGGGCAAATCCGGCAGGAAATGGGCGATCTTTCGTGCTTTGAATTAATTGCGTGGGATTTTCGATATTGGGCAACTGCCAGATTTCCTGCCCTTGTCCGCCGCGAAGTGGCTCATGACCTTTACCGATGGGGTTGGCGACATAGTCGGGGCCTCCATAACTATTTTCATAACGCAACGCCATGGAACGAAAAGGCTGCGGAGCGGTAGCGCTTCGGCCAAGCAGCTTTTTCTCCCAGCGGCGATCACCAGCGACAGTCAATTTGCCGGTCTTATTGCCGACATGGAATACCGCGTGGCACACGGGAATGGGTTTACCGCCGGGCGGATGGCAGGTGCCAACTAAAAGTAAATCGGCCCTGGGTTTGAAATAGGCAAAATCCGATTCATAGCGCGGCGGTCCGATTTTTTCCTCGTCATCCGGATAAAATTCATCGCCGGTGGGAAAGGGTTGCTTGGGAAGTGCTAACGGTGGCTGGCCGGGCTTTAGGATATACGTGGCTTTGGCAATAAGTGTCATGGAATGGCCGGGGAAGTTGGTTCTTCCCGCCAGGGGGGCGAAGGTTGCGCTAGATTGGTTGGTGACTTTCAATTTTCTGGTTCCGGTACTTTATCTGCCATTTTAATCAAATTCGTTGCTGGTCGGGCCAGGAGCACGTCAGCCAACGCACAACGTTATGGAACGACTTGGATTGCTTTATTGGCACTAAATGTTCCCGTTGCTGTAACTTTCACGTTTCCACCTGACACTTCGATCTTGGCCTGCCCGTCCGAAACAAGCACGGACTTGGCGGCAAAATCCACGTCTATATATTTGGTGGTGGGCACATGCGTGGGGGTACCAACGATAAATGTCTTCTTCGCGCTAATCAGGACAGTTCCACCTGCCGTACCGGACCCAAGCTCAATCGACGCATCACCCGTTTTCTGAGCCTTGTGATTAATGGCCTTCAGATTATCCTTCACTGTTGCCAGCCCTGCCTGATAAACAATTAGCGCAACCAGCGAGACTGCCATGCCGACGGCTGAGGCAATTGCCAAGGCATCCTCCGCTGCGGCTAGACCGTCAGGTTGAAGCGATGTCGTATCAGTGGCAGTCGATCCCGAGGTTGTGAAGGCACCTCCCTGTGACTGTTCAACCACTCCCATCACTCCGGTCGTCATTAACGCTAGCACCGGAACGGAAGCTGCGACCGCGGCGACAATCCCCGCAGCCTTAATCCATCCGGCGGTCTCCACATTGGCCAGGGCAACAACAGGCCCGACGGATAGCTCGATGTCGGTCGGTGTTAAATTAAGAATTGAACTTCCCGTAGCCGTTCCGCTTCCGGCAGCCAGACACACTCCGGTTGTGCCGACTTCCACAATATCCTTCTTAGCAACCTCGTGCCGCGTATTGAGATGAATATCCGTGGCACCGCCCGCCGTCACCGTATTGACCGCCCCGACCCCGATTGTGAACTGCGGCCCCAGTGATATTCCCAAGTTTATTCCAGCAAGAAACGCAGCATTTACACCGACAGTAGCAGCGACATTGGCTCCCGCAACCAGTGTGAACATCGCCCCCGCCGTACCGGTGATGTTTTCACCAGCACAAAATGTATAAATATCGCTCCATGTCCAGTTTTTTGAACTGGTGCCCAATGCCAACCCGGAGTGGTGATGCGGACTGAACAGCCGCAAATGTTCAGAGCCGGGCGTGGCGTCAAATATGATGCGATTACCAAAATCATCCTGCAGGATGCGTTTGTCTTTATTGGCGGGCAATGCCAGCGGCGGCATGTTATCTGCGTTGTAGACGCGGCCGGTGATCAGTGGCTTGTCTGGATCGCCTTCCAGGAAATCCACAATGACTTCGTCGCCCACATGCGGCAAGGCCATATCGCCCCAGTTTAGGCCGTTGTTGGGTGCTCCCGCCCAGGATTGTGATACGCGAATCCAGCAGGAGGAATTCTGATCGGATGTGCCATAGGTGTCCCAGTAAAATTGCACTTTCACCCGGCCATATTCATCGGTGTAGATTTTTTCACCGGACGGCCCTACCACCACTGCGGTCTGCGGGCCGCGTACCAGAGCCTTCGGTGTACTGCGTGCGGGGCGGAATTGCTGGCTGGATTCAAAACAGGCCAGATTGCAGGTGAACGTCGTGGCCACCGGCCCCGGCTGATCCTGCAGATAATTTTCATTGCGCAGGTCATATTGCACGCTCTGAATCAGATAGGTCTGATTCATGGCTGAGACCGGATGATCTGTCAAAGTAAAGAGATAGCCGGCCTCAACTCCACGGTTATTGGAACGCCCTGATGCCACCGCAAAACCGACCTGCTGTTCCTGCATGCGGGCCTGAACGTAATTATTGCCATCTGACGATTGGCTGTAGCCGCCGGGATAATCATAGACACGGTGATCGGTCTGACTGACCACGCCGACGGTATTGGCGGCGGACGTTAAAAGTGATTTCTTGGGTGCGGTAAAATCATAATCATTAAGCATGAAATTGCCGGACTGAAGTTCCTGCCGCAACTTCCAATCGCTAATATATTCACCTTTGGCCGCCCGATCAGGTCCCAGATAACTGATACTGGAATCACCCATGATATTGACACTTGCCGAGACGCCATCCGCCAGCACCAGCTTATGGGTGATGTTGCCGCTTTGCGAGTCTTTTTCATGCTTGAAAAAATAATAGATGCCTTCGTTTTCCAGCAAGCGCGACACAAAATCAAAATCCGTTTCGCGATACTGTACGCAGTAATCCCATGTGCGGTAGGTTGCGGTAAGGGCGTTATCCACCACTGCGGAAAATCCCAGATCGGAAAATATCTGCTGGACAATCTGCGGTACGGTAAGATTCTGAAATATCCGGCAATCGCGGCGACGCTTTAAGAACCAGAGCCAAGGGACCATCACCGCTGAATAGTGATAGATATTGCCTTCACTGTGGGTTTGCTGAAAATTGGAAATGTAACCATTAAAATAGCGGATGCTGGACGCAGCAGAAAGCGCACCGACCTTGGCGGAAAGCGAAACCGAGACATTTTTGCCCAGAATATCGGAGAAATTAATATCGGGTTTCTCGGAAAGCATTTCCAGTTCATATTCAAACGGAGTGCTAAGCGCTTCAGCACCCGTGAATTTGGTCAGCAGCAACACATCCGAACCCAGCGGCGTATCAATGCTTAATTCCCGATGTCCCTGTTTAAACTTGGCCATGATGCAACTCCTGATTAAGCGACCGAGTTCCGGCCATTTTAGTTCCAGACGGATTAGATACCGTGATAACTATTTGCCGCCGAAATTAAACTTAAATTCGCCGGCATCCGCGGCCACGGCTATGCGATCAATCTGCCGGCCTTCCATCATGCGGGTTAAAAATTCATGGCCGATTTGCGGCAGAAGAACATTGGTGATCATGGCGTCAACCATACGGGCACCACGTTCCAATTCCGTACACCGCTCGGCAATGAGCTTGGGCACCGATTCATCATATTCAAACGGAATCTTATGGGTTTCCCGGACACGCTTTTGCACGCGCGAAAGCTGGAGGTTAATAATCTGCTTGAGCATGGCTGCGGAAATGGGATAGTAGGGAACCACAACCAGACGATTCAGCAGCGCATCCGGGAACACCTTTACCAGCGGCCCGCGAAGAGCTTTTTCCAACCCGTCGGCGTCGGGCAGTAAATCAGGGTCTTTGCACATGTTTACCACCAGATCCTGTCCGGCATTAGTGGTCAGTATGATGATGGTATTTTTGAAGTCGATCATGCGGCCTTCACCATCTTCCATCCAGCCTTTGTCAAAGACCTGGAAGAAAATTTCATGGACATCTTTGTGCGCTTTTTCCACTTCATCCAGAAGGACCACTGAATAGGGCCGGCGGCGCACCGCCTCGGTTAATACGCCGCCCTCGCCATAACCGACATATCCCGGCGGAGAGCCTTTGAGCGTGCTGACGGTATGTGATTCCTGAAATTCACTCATGTTGATGGTTATTAAATTGTGCTCACCGCCATAGAGGGTTTCCGCTAAGGATAAAGCAGTCTCGGTTTTACCCACGCCCGACGGGCCGGCCAGCATAAATACGCCGATGGGGCGATTGGGATTATCAAGTTTGGCACGGGAGGTCTGTACGCGGCGGGCAATAATTTCCAGGCCGTGACGCTGGCCGATCACGCGTTTCTCAAGGTGATCAGCCAGTTTCAGAATTTGCTCAATTTCATTTTTAACCATGCGGCCCACGGGTATGCCGGTCCAATCCGCCACCACCGATGCTACGGCCTGCTGATCCACCGTTGGGAAAATCAAGGGCAATTCGCCCTGCAATTCGGATAGCTCACTTTGCAATTTACGCAGATCGGTCAACATGGCATCGCGCTGCTCGGGGGTAAGTTTGGGGGTGGGTGCAGCTTCGGCTGGGACTGCGGCCGCTTTGGCTTTGGGCTTGGCAGCGGCCGGAGCAACCGCAGGTTCCGGCGCACTTTCAATCGGCTCGGCAGCGGCACGTAAGGAATGGCGAATATCGAGAATTTTGTCGACCAGTTGTTTTTCCTGCTTCCATTTGGCGTCCAGATCGGCGAAACGCTTTTTCTCAATTTCTAAAAGACCTTTCACCTCAGAGAGCCGATGGGTGTGATCCAGGCCAACCGCGGTTTCACGATTTATAATTTGAATTTCCATCTCCAGAGCTTCAACGCGGCGTTTGGAATCTTCCAGTTCCGCCGGTAATGCGTGCTGGCTTACAGCGACGCGGGCGGAGGCGGTATCAATAAGGCTGACGGCTTTGTCAGGCAATTGCCGCGACGGAATGTAACGATGCGACAAACGCACCGCGGCGTCAATGGCTTCATCAAGAATCTGTACACGATGATGCTTTTCCAGCGGAGCAATAAGCCCGCGAAGCATTAAAACCGCTTTGTGTTCCGAGGGTTCCTCCACCTTCACGACTTGAAAGCGGCGGGTCAGGGCGGGATCTTTTTCAATATGCTTTTTATATTCATCCCACGTGGTGGCGGCGATGGTGCGAAGCGTGCCGCGGGCCAAGGCGGGTTTGAGCAAATTAGCGGCATCGCCGGTTCCAGCGGCACCACCGGCTCCAATAAGCGTATGAGCCTCATCAATAAAAAGAATAATGGGTTTGGGAGAGGCTTGAACTTCTTCAATCACCGATCGCAGGCGCTGCTCAAATTCCCCTTTCATACTGGCTCCGGCCTGCAGCAGACCGATATCCAGCGTGTGAACGCTGACATCTTTAAGCGAGGGTGGGACTTCACCGGCGGCTACGCGCTGCGCAAAGCCTTCGACTACGGCGGTTTTTCCGACGCCGGCCTCACCGGTAAGAATCGGATTGTTCTGCCGCCGACGCATGAGAATATCAACTACTTGCCGGATTTCTTCATCGCGCCCGACGATGGGGTCCAGTTCACCGGACTTGGCGCGGGCTGTTAAATCAATGGCGAATTTGGCCAGAGCCTCCTGTTTACCCATGGCTGCCGGAGCGATGGCTCCGCTGGCTTCTCCTGGCGCTCCACTGCCTTCGGTTTCCGAGGGTGCCAGAAGTTCTTCGGTGGAACCGGAGGTAATTTTGCCAAAATCATCGGACAATTGTTCGGGCTTCACTTTTTCAAATTCACGGGAAATATTCAGCAAACTGTTCCGCAGCGTGCCGGTCTTTACCATGCCGATGATCAGATGGCCCGTGCGCACCTGCGTACTTTTATAAACCAGCGATCCATACACCCAGGCCCGCTCCACCGCTTCATCAATATGCGAAGACAAATCAGATATGGAGGTTGATCCGCGCGGCAGTCGATCCAGTGATGCTGTTACATCCGCCGCCAATTTGGATGGATTCAAACCAAAATGACGGATGATCAGATGCAGGTCGGTATTGTCCAACTGCAGAATCTGATTGATCCAGTGCACCAGTTCCACGTATGGATTGCCGCGCATTTTGCAAAAGACGGTGGCGCTTTCAATGGACTTATAGGCCACCTTGTTTAGCTTACCGAACAACGCGGAACGACTGATTTCTGCCATAAATTAATCCTTATTCTTCGTATTAAGCCGCGACCGGGCGGCAAATCAAATCTCGCAGGTCGTGATCCAATTCTGTTGTGTGCAGCCAGGTGGTGTAACCGAGGCGGCAATCCTGGCCAAGAATCATGGGTGGTGCGGCACTGGCCTTGAGAATCAGGCGCACATCCCATTCCAGCTCGTCATTGAGGTATAACTTTACCCAGTCGCACAGGTTCTGAAAACCAACGCTGCCGGGTAATATTCGGTTAAAGTCCGCCAGCGCCATGGGGCCTAGAACAATTCTGAATTTTCCCTGTGCATCCCAGACGCGCGAACCTACCACAAGCGTCTGGCCCAGCATTCCTGACTCGGAATTTGAGCCTAACTGGCAGCGGCAATCCGTGGGTAATGCAAGCCATCGCCCGGAGAATTCTTCGATTTCCACAGGTACGCCAAAATATTCATAGAGAATCGACCGTAAGCCATCGGGATTCCGCACGCTGGCCAGCAGCCTACCGGAAAAATAGAGTTTGGCGTTATCAGGTAAGCTGTCGCGGCTCATTAAGTAATCGGTTCCCAGCCCCATGAGGCTGGCGAAATAACGGACGAAGGCGTCATCATCTCCCGGATTGGCGAGCGACGTTTCATGCCGATCATAACTGACTGTCGGCTCATTGCAGGCCCAGGCGCGATAAAAGAAACTGATCATCCGATGATGAAACATATCAGCAAAAGCGCAGAGCGTATTGTCTTTTACATGCAGTTTGCGCTCCCGGGCGTATTCGGTGAGATGCAGCGGCAGTGGGCCGTTGGGACCAAACAGGCCAATAAAGCGCACCGCCAATCGGGGAACCTCCAACGCCTCTGAAAATTCCAGCTTTTCCACCGTGCTTGCCGGGAACGCCAACGCCGGTTCCTGGCCAAACCGCACCGGGTCCAGTCTGGGAGATGTGGAATAGCCCACGCGCGGCAAATCCCGGCGGGCGCATTCAATAGCGCGAACGGCCAGGAAAAAGTCGTAACAGGCGGCCTGCGATTCCAGCAGCCGCATCAGAGTATCTGCCGGCGTCCCGGACGAGCTGTCCATTCCATGATCCTTCCGCGGTCAACCGTATTGACCACGCATTGAGTAAATGAATTCATTGAAACATAACGCGAAAAAAATTGCTCCAGTACGGCACCCATGAGAAACGATCCGGTTCCCTCATACGCATGGTCATCCAGAATTACCGAGATTTCCAAGCCGCGCACAAACGCCATCACCCCGTCGCTTAAGGTGCGCCGAATTATCGGCACGCTGGAAATCGATTTAACTCCATGTGCCTGCTTTTCCGATGCCGGGTCATTTATATTGCAATACAGCCCCAGCAGGTTTTGCAGCGCTGCTGCGCCTCGGCCGTCACTGGAATCCAGCAATGAAAGATAGTTCAACGACAAATGACTGATCAAGCGCCATGCCGCATCGCCCTGGGCCAGGGATGCACGCGGAACTGTGGGTGCGCCATTTACACACCGGATCGATTTCACCGGACCGCCGGATTCCAGAGAGAAATCCGTTGCCCCTTTTCCCAGTGGAATAAACAGCGGCAGATCCCGGTTGGTGCAAAGTGATTCGATTCCCAGTTGCCGCAGTTCCGTCCGATAGGGCGCACATTGGCCGTCAACCAGAGAAACAAATACATCACTGCCGGTATAACCCGACCGTCCGCCGAGAGCGCGCTCGCGTTCGGACGGAACCCGCGCCTGACGATGAACGGTAAAAAAGGCTTCATCCCGCCGGGAGGCGGAATCCCACATCCGATAGAAGCTGCGGAAAGCCTGCGTATCATCGGATCGGGCACCGTGCCCGGTCAAGGAAGTAATTTCAAAGACCTCAAAATCTCTGGTGCGCGTGCGATCAGGAATTACCGGGAATTCGCTGAAGCGTTCAGATAATTGGATACGATCGCAGCGTTTGGGAAAAAGGTTAATAACCGGGGAACAGTGAGGCTTAAAATTGGCGGCGGTGACCGTGCGTTCCAATATTGGATCCGCTTTGCGCAAGCAGAGAAATAAATCCAAGTGAGGTTCCGTGCAGCGGGCGATAATAGGCCGAAGATTAGAAACCTCAAAAAACAAAAACCGTTGCGGAATGGTAAAATATTCCTGCAGCAGGCGATACCCTTGAAAAGCACGCGGGCATACCGGCAACAGCGCATGGTCATCATCAAAGCCCACGCGGCGGATACACGTGGCGGGCAGTGTTTCACGCCATTTAACTGGCACCGAGCCTGGTTGCACCGCCACCTGCACACTTTGCCCGATGATCTGCTCATACAGACGAATCTGCACTTCGGATGTGCCGGCGATAAACAATTGCAGGCGGTCCAGTTGTATCTGGTTCCAGAGCAAACCGGGATTGCACGCCAAGCGAATCTGGATCGCCGCCTGAACACCACTTCCCATGCCCAGATTCAGTGCTTCAAGTTCCCGCAAGTGATATTTGGCGTCCATGACCTGGATAGGCCATAACGTCAGGTTGTGCGCGGTTCGATATTCACATGCGGTGGATTCCCCGGCACCGACGATACTGCGCATGGAGGCTCCGCGCGGCATGGCAAAGCCCTTTGCTAAACCGGGGTCGGCTTTATCAATTTCAAACTGCACAATCGCCATGGATGGGGTGGGAGCAAGATAATTGGGATGAACCGTATTCAGCAGTCCCTGCGTAAAGCGGGGAAAGGCCGAGTCTAATTTAAGATGAACACGCGCCGCCAAAAAGGCGAATCCTTCCAGCAGGCGTTCCACGTACGGATCGGGGCAATCGACTTGATCCAGTGTTAAACGGCCAGCAACCTTGGGATAGGCGGCGGCGAATTCTTTGCCCATTTCGCGCAGGTGCCGCAATTCGCGTTCGTAATATTGCAGAAATTGGCTGTCCATCCTATTTTTCCCGCAAACTGCAGTGTCCCGATTCCATGTCCACTTCCGTGCGGACAAATAAAACGTCCGGCAGCGGCACGGCCCAGATTTCGCCTTTGATTTCAAAATCAAGCGTGTTGGGCTTACCGGCGTCGGCAACATTTCCGATGCTAAGGGAATGGCGAATCACCCGCGGCTCAAAGCGGTGCACCGCATTAACCAGCATTTTCTCAACACGTTCCGGCGGCATACCGGAAATAGTGTGCCCGGAAAGATTGGGAATTCCGTAATTAATAACGCTTTGGGCCGCTAAGGGAAAATCGGCCAGTTCTTCGGTATCAAAATGGCACGGCGTATTGAGCAACCACTCTAAATCGCGCAAAACGGATCGACGTAGTTGTCGCAGTGTCCCGGCCCGTTGATCGCGCGATTCGCGGGAATTTTCCGGGGCATCATCCGTAAGACGATCCAGAAGGAACGGCTGCAAGCGGTCGCGCGAAAAGGATTCATCCATTCTGCGCCCCCTCTTCCGATGATGCGGCATCGGTCACGGCAAGTTCGGGTTGGTCCAGGATGATGCTGCGGATTTCGAGGAAGGCATATTCTTTCTGATCGGTTACTAATTCGCGCTGCCCCAATCCAAAGGATAGCTCTCCCGCGGTAGTCCAATCGGTTTTACGCGCCATGCGTATGGCGGAATCGGTGCTTTTCTCCGAACCCGGGTAGCGCACGGGTATAAGCCCGAATTTCGTGCCGCCGTTGAGCCAGGTGAAATTTGCGGAAATCCAAACCAGGTCCCGCAAGTCTGCGGGCGCTTCAATTTGAATTTCTCTAATATTGCTTAGCGGAATCCAATAATATTTCCCATCCACCATGGCTTCCATGACCGGGCCAAGCCGCGGATCAGCGTCGGCAAGCCAGGCAAACGGTTCGTTGTTAATTTTGCCGCTTATCGCGGGTGCCGCATCAAATGCCTGCTCTCGCAGAGTCGCAGAATCCGCCAAGCGACCCGCAGCAGCGAATTCATTGGCTTGAATCAGTTGCCCCAGCCATTCCGGCGGCTGGCCTAAAACCATAGGCGTGGTTCCACCTGCGAAAATATCCGTCCGCAGAGCCTCGCACTGCAACGCCACGCGGCAGACCTGGGCCATTAACAAATTCAGCGGATCCAGTTCTGCGGCAACATTTAATTGCGTCAGAGCCCGATCCCATTGGCCAAGAATAGCCAGCAATTGGAATAACAGGACGCGAAGTTTCGCATTCGCCGGCTTTTTGCGAACATCCGCTTGCACCGCAGCCAGTGCGTCGTCCAGATTTCCGCCGCGGATCAGCTCTTCAGCAGTCATAGATTTGGTCTCCAAGTTCTCGTGCTCTGCCGTAGATACGTCGCCATCGCCTGCCGGAATTGCTTCCCCAGGCGTCCGTGCCTCGTCCATTGGTTCATCGTTGACTATGGGCAGTCTGTTACAACTGCCGCCAACCGATGCCTGCAGGCGTTTCGCTCCGGAAGTAAGGCCATGATGAAGATCACAGCCAAACGCCAGACCTAGGAAAATAAAATCCGAAGATGCCGACGGCATGGAACGCGCAACGGCATCTTCGGAAGGCTCGATTGCAATCGTCCCGTGCATTGATGGGCATTTGCAAGAGGCGCATTTCCTGATTCAGGCGGCATCAGGCCTTCGCATTTTTGAGGCGGTCCCAGCCGGTATTGCCGGCTTTGGACGTCGAACCGTCGGACTTCTGAGCGTAATATTCCATTTCAACTTTTCCGAATTCAAAGCTGACGGTTTCGCGCGGTGTGTCATCGCCGCCGGTGACGCCAGTCATTTGATACGACGACACCATACACTCGTGGAACTTCAAAATCTCAAATGGTTTCGGGCCGGAGGAACCAGTTGATTTGCGGAAGGTCACAGTGGCACTTTTCAGATGGCTGCCGTCACAACTGGCCAGCATCAAATTCGGGCTGGCTTTATCAACGGCTTTCACGATGGTGAACGCCCCGATATTGGCTTTGCCGCTGCTGATTCCGCCAGACTGGCTGCCGACTGTCGCGGTGTTGCTTACTCCCCATGAAAAAGATTCAATTTCAATTTGTTTTTCCATTCCCTTGGAAGTTGATTCACCATCAATTCCTTCGATTTTCAGATATGCATCAAACGCCATGGTTAAGCTCCTTTCAAAAAAGCTTTATAGCAACACGGCGTCATTGGACTAGCTGGCAGCTTGCAGTTCTGACAACGTATCAGAACATGCCTGTCCAACAGACGCTCATGCAGTAACCAACCTTAGCCGCCGCTCTTGACCGACGGCAGTTTGCTGACCAATCGCAAGGAAACGGTCAGACCTTCCAACTGATAGTGCGGCCTCAGGAAGAACTTAGATCGGTAATAACCTGGATTACCTTCCACTTCCTCAATGGTGACGTCTGCGGCCGCCAGCGGATGTGAAGCTTTATATTCTTCACTGGATGTCGCGGGCGACGCATCCACATATTGCATAATCCATTCATTGAGCCAGCGCTGCATATCCGAGCGTTCCTTAAATGATCCGATCTTGTCACGGACCATGCACTTAAGGAAATGCGCAAAACGGCATGTGGCAAAAAGATACGGCAGGCGGGCGGCAAGATTGGCATTGGCGGTGGCGTCCGCATCGGCATATTTTTCCGGTTCCTGCAAGGATTGTGCACCGACAAACACAGCATAATCCGTATTTTTCCAATGGGACAGCGGCATTAGCCCGTTTTTAGCCAGCTCGGCCTCGCGGCGATCGGTAATGGCGATTTCCGTCGGGCACTTCATATCCACGCCGCCATCATCGGTGGGGAAGGTGTGGCACGGCAGGCCTTCAACCATCCCGCCAGACTCTACGCCGCGGATACGGGAGCACCATCCATAAAGTTTAAATGCCCGATTAATATTAACACCCATGGCGAAGGCGGCGTTGGACCATGTGTATTTATTATGATCAGCCTTGCCCGTATCTTCCTCGTAGGCAAATTCTTCCACGGGATTGGTTTTGGAACCATAAGGAATGCGAGAAAGAAACCGCGGCATGGTCAATCCGATATACCGGGCATCATCCGATTTTCGCAGGGACCTCCATGGCGCGTAATCCGGGGTCTGGAAAATCTTAGTCAGATCACGGGCATCGCCAACTTGTTGCCAGGAATCCATATTCATCAAGCTGGGCGCGGTACCGGAAATAAACGGAGCGTGCGCCGCCGCTGCAATCTGGGCCATTCCCGCCAGAATTTCAACATCGGGCGGAGAGTGATCAAAATAGTAATCACCAAGCAGACAGCCATAGGGTTCCCCGCCGGGGCTGCCGAATTCATCTTCATAAAGCTTTTTGAAAAGCGGGCTTTGATCCCATGCGGTGCCCTTGAATTTTTTAATGGTTTTTCCCACATCTTTTTTGGAGATATTCATGACCCGGATTTTCAGGGTCTCGTCGGTTTCCGTGTTATTCACCAGGTGATGCAGTCCGCGCCACGTCCCCTCAAGCGATCGAAACGCCTCATGGTGTAAAATCTCATTAACCTGTTCGGTGAGCTTGGCGTCCAACTGGGCAATGATGGCTTCAATGGAGCGCACCACATCGTCGGAAATCAGCGACGTTCCTTCCAAAGCCTGTTGGGCCAGCGTTTGCACCGCCGTCTTGATTTGCTCCGCTACGCCGTCAGTCTTAGGTTTGAACTCTTTTTTTAACAGAGAGTCGAATTCATTTAATTCGACCGCTGCCGCCGCGGGTACCGCTGCGGACTGAGCTGGTGTTGGTTCCGCCATTTTCTGGCCTCCTGTATGTAGGAAATATCAGAATCGTAAAGCCAATAAAATCAGGACGGTTGTTTGGGTGCCGCCGCCAGAGCCTGAAGCAGTGCCGGGTCTTTCAGTGCTTTGCCCAACAATTCTTCCGCATTGGCTTTGCCATCCATGTAGGTCAGCAGATTAGCCAACTGAGTACGGGCTTCCAGCAATTTCCGAAGCGGCTCAACTTTTCGTGCCACCGCCGCAGGCGAAAAATCATCCATGCTGTCGAAGGTTAATTCAACGGGCATGTTGCCTTCGCCAGAGAGTTTGTTGGCGACCTGGAACGCCACACGTGGCTTGGCGGCTTTCATGCGTTCGTCAAAATTATCAACATCAATTTCCAGGAACTTGCGTTGGTCTACTCCGGGCAGTGCTTCAGCGGGGTTGCCCGAAAGATCGGCCATGACGCCCATGACAAAGGGAAGATTTATTTTCTTTTCTGAACCGTAAAGTTCCAAGTCATATTCGATTTGAACACGTGGTGCGCGATTGCGAGCGATAAACTTCTGACTGCTTGCCTTAGCCATAGGACAGCTCCATCAAAATTGCCCGTGCGAATAAGCCGCACAAAAAAATACGCCCCAAACATGACTTCTAAATTTACTTGAAGGCGTAAATCAAGTCAAGTCTCCATATTTAATATTTCCGAATTCCACCGGCCCATACTCATTCGCCTTCCTTTGCCAGTCCTGCCAGCGCCCGAATCGCAGCCAACGTGTCCGGCGAAAGATCGGATATTACATCGATGAAATTCTTATCGATCAATCGCTGCGCCCGCTTTAATAATAAAGGTACCGGGCTGGATGGTTCAGTAGCTTCCAGGAAGCGGCAGATTTCATCGATGGCCCGATTGCAGTCCGCCCTTGACGCAATTGAACCGGCGGAAAATCCGCCGGCTTTATGGGGCATAGCCTGTGCCATGGCTACCGACGCACCGGCAGCACTGGAGCCGCCAGAAGACGCAGCAGAAGCTTCGGAACTCTTGTTCTCAGGCGACCCCATTTGATGCCGCATCGCGGCCTGAATGGCACTTAGAATTTTTCGGCTACCCTGCAGATCCACCGCCTGCCCCGTCGTAACATGGGCCGTTAATGCGGCATCCATGGCATCCCAGGCTTGCAATGATTCGTCAATCGCTTTGGATATGGCCGCCAGAGAATCTGGATTTGCGGACTTAAAGGCTGCGTCGATGATCGCGGAATCTTTCCTCGCTTCGCCTTCCGGAGGTGTTAATTCACCATTGGAAATTAAAATATCCCGCAGGCAGATTCGGCCAATTTGTTTGGAGTCGGCCAGCACCATGGTTCTAAGACGGTCCGGAAATCTGAGAATATCACCATACACATCTCCCTGCGGTGACATGGCGGCGATGGCGTTAACACGGAAAGTCGGATCATTGTTATCATCCGGATCCAAAGCCGGATACAGCGTCGGCCAAAGTGTTTCCACACTTTTCTGGATTAATACAATTCCATCGCGAAAGCCCGGCGCGCCGCGTAATTTTAGTTCCGCCAGCGCCAGATATACCATGATCCGCAAATCCCGC
>DAHXLH010000003.1:0-5490 GCA_027366115.1 Phycisphaerales bacterium | reverse complement strand
GTGCTTCCGGAGTGGCGGCGTATTCCATCGCCGGTATGGGAGGTCTTGGTGTAAACGGCGCGGCCAGCGGTGCCGGCGGAGGGGCCAGCGCCACTGCCACCTCGAGCAGCACACTCGCCGGCGCGGCAGTGACGGCTATTGGTTACGCCGTAGGCGGCAATGGCGGAGGTACAGCCGCTACTTCAAGTGACGCGCCCGGTGGAATGGCCAATGCCCAAGCCTCCGCCAATCTCAACGGCGGTTATGTCAACTCTTACGCCCAGGCCGTCGGTGGCACGCCGGGTAATGGGGGTGCCGGTGTATATAATTCTGCGGCGGCTCTGGCCGATGCGTATGCCAAAGGTGCCGGTGCTGGGGCCATCAACGCGCAAGCCAGCATGACTGATACCTACAATGGACAAAGCGCCAGTATTCAATCCAATTTCCCCGTTACCGTTAGCGGCACCCAACTGCATACCGAATCCTATATTAATGCCGCACAAGCTTCACGGGCTATTTCCGCTGCGGCCGGTGCGAATGTTGCCACGCTGTTAACGCAGGATCCCACCAATGCCCAAGCCACCAGTCTCCTGGCGGCCAATCCCCAGGCGGCACAGAACTGGAATATCGGAGGAGCCAATACCTCACAACCTGCCAGCAGTGTCGCGGATTACAATCAGATTTCATTTATCTCCGCCGGCACATCCACCAGTAATGCGGAGTATCACAGTTCCCTGACGATCGTAACCAATAACGTCAACCTAAGTAACTCCCATGATGCCATCATGAGTTTTCTAGGGGGGACCTCCACGGGTAGCGGGTCGGTGATCATTCAGGTCACCAATCTGGAGAATAACAATACGCTGCTGCTTAATAACGGTTACGGAACGTTGGCTCTGGCGGATGCGGCCACGTCCAACAACACCTTCGATCTGGGCAGTATTGCCAGTCTGGTAAACTCCAGCAATACCTTAAGCCTGCAATTTGATATGTATCTATATACCACTGACCCCAGCGCCACGTTCCAGACCAGTTATATCTTCGGCAGCAGCGTGATGGGATCCGGCCCCGCCGCCGGACCCTTGCTGACCATGACTTCCATGCCGTCCACCAGTATGCGATTCATGGCCACCGACGCCATGCAAACAGCAGTGGCTACGCCGGAACCCGCAACGCTGGTGCTGTTGGCCCTGGGCGCTTTGGGAATGCTGCTTAAGCCCCGCCGTAAATCGGCCGGCGATTGCTAATAGAGCACCGTGGTGATAACCCGGTGGTTGGTTGGCGACACTGGATCAAACACCGGATTGATCATCCGACGCGCTTGAGCGAATTATTTTAGTGCTGTCCCTAAACCGAACTCACAACTAGAATAAGGCCGATTTATGTGGAACAGAGGCGACGCATGGCTTTATTCAGCAATCCGGGATATTGCAACATTTGCATGGAAGACACAACCTTTGTTGCCGAGCAGATGTGGCTGCGCGATCACTATTTCTGTCAGCGTTGTCGCACGATCCCGCGGCAACGGGCACTGGTGGAAGTACTGAGCATTTTTCGCCCGGCGTGGCGGACTCTGACAATGCACGAAAGTTCGCCATCGATGGGCTTTTTTTTCAAACAATGCCCCGGCTACAGTGCCTCACAGTTTTTTGAGGATGTGCCCCTTGGCGAGTATCGCGAGGGTTTTCGCTGTGAAAATCTTGAACGCATGACCATCGCATCCGAATCGTTTGATGTTTTCATCACGCAAGATGTTTTTGAACATGTGTTTAATCCTGATCTTGCAATGCGGGAAATCATGCGCGTGCTGCGCCCTGGCGGCATGCATATTTTTACCGCACCGAAACACAAAACTCTGCCGGCGTCCGTGCGTCGCGCTCGCCTGAATAATGGCGTAGTGGAACATCTCCTGGATCCCTCCTACCACGGGAACCCCATCGGGGATGGACGCAGCCTGGTGACCTTCGATTATGGTGCCGATTTTGACGATCTCATCCAGCAGTGGTCCGCATACCGGACCAGCAACTACATTATCCGCAACCGCAATCTGGGCATTGATGGCGAATTTCTTGATGTATTTGTTACGATCAAAGACCCCACCAATTATGTCCCCGGCGAAAATGGCTGATCTGGTCAACCATGAAATGTCTGCCGGCCGGGGCACGGTATAAGGATGTCTCCTGGCGTCCTGGTAAATCGCGAATGACGCAGCCATCGCTTCTTGAAACATACACGATGCCCATCATCTTTTTTAATCTCAGCGGTATGGCGTGCCAGCGAGAGCCACACCCTGTACCACAGAATCCCTGGAGTTTCAGGGCTTTCGCTTACGCTTCCGACGCCTCGTCCATCATCGCTTTGATCTGCTGCTCAACTTCCTGCGCCACGGAGGCGAGTTCCGGAATGGAAAACAGGCCCAGTGCCGCAGTGGGTAGCATCGTGGCGATTTTTACTGTGCCTTTTTCTTCATATACCGCGATGCGACACGGCAGTGCCGTGGCGATGCTCATGTCCTTCTCCAAAACTCGTTTGGCTTGCACGGGATTACAAACCTCGTAAATGTTACAGGCGCTGCCGAACGCGACGCCTTTCTCGACCATCTTCGCCTTCAGATCAATGACGGCGATGACGCCAAATTTATGCGCCTTGACGGCTTCTTCCAGTCGTCGGCCAACGGCTTCGACCGTCCCAGTTGCTTCCTTGATATACAGTAGGTTCATTTGCTTTACTCCTTACGCTTGTGAATCGATCCGGCTTCAGTCCGGACTTATACTCATCCAACGTCTTGGATTAACGACAGTTACCCGCTCCTGGGAATTTTAGCGCCACCCTTTACGGAAATAGGGTTCACGCGCAGGCTAACTGCGGCGATCCGTACTCTCAGACAGTAATAGGCGACAGTTAGGGCGCATCTCAGAACGCGGGTGGGCGGCATATTATCGCGGCGACGGGCGTATTTGGTCCCGTATGGGCGGGCCGTAATGTTTTCTTGGTCGTCATCTCCGGGGGCAGCGGCGGCGTGGGGGGATTGCTCCGGCGGCACGGATGGCGTCGGCGGTCGTTTGTACCACCACAGGCGCATCAGCCGCTCGGCCGCGCAGCCAACGATTTAGCCGCCGTACAATTTTCCCGCGGCCCACCACTCTTTTTGCCGCCATGCCGGAATGCAGGCGTTGATTTTCCAACAAAAACGGAATCAAATCACGCAATTCCGGGCCTATCGCATGGAGATACGGCTGCATGCTGCATCCGCGGTTGGCGTTCCAGCTCTGATCGGCGCTGCGGGAAACGCTCGTTTTGCTGATGCGATAATAAAGCAGCGATTCAGGAATCAATTCCAGTTTATAGCCCGCCAGAACCGCCCGCGCAAAAAATTCCCAGTCTTCCTGATATCCGCTGAACCGTTCTTCAAAACCGCCAAGCTTTTCAAAGACGCTTCGCTTCATCAGGCAATGCACGTCGCCAAAGACGTTCGTGAACGCCCCAGCCGAAGCCGCCGCCCCCAGCGGCACCCACATTGGAAATTCTACGCTCGGGTCAGGCGGCGCGTGTCCCTCAAAAAGCGTCATGGTGGATGTTACTACATCGGCGTGGGTTCTCTGCGCCACTTGCATGGCGCACGTCAGCCAATGGGGTACTGCGATATTGTCATCATCCATAAAGGCCAGATACTCGCCCCGGGCCTGTCGGGCTGCGTTATTCCGTGCCCGCCACATATATTGATTTTCCTGCCGGATAATGCGCCACTGATGAGTTGTAAATTCACTGTCCAATGTTTTCAGAAGGGCCTGTGCTTCCAATGACGGGCTGCCGTCATCTACCAGAATAACTTCATAATTTCGGTAGCTTTGCGCTTTGAGTGAATCCACAGCCTGCCGAAGCGTTTCCGGCCGATTGTAGTGCACCAGGCATACGCTGATCATTGGCATGGCACCGCCGGTAGTCTGCACGCTGCCTCCGGCCCATTGATCACCGGCATTCGCGCTTGCCGGGGTCTCCCCGTCAACGACCGACTTAATCAGGCGTTCCCAATGTTGCGCGGGGTGGGCCACGAGCGCAGGCGTTTGTCTGGTGGAAATACCGCGTTGCATTACGGCCTGAACTGTTTTGGATAAAGCTTGGGCGTTGGGTGGGAAGGAGATTGCCGCAAACCCTTCGGGAGTAATAAAATCTCGCAAGCCGCAATCTTCCGGAATCAAAATCGGCATGCTTTCCGCAAGGCAATTGACAAGTAATTGCGATAACCTTCCGGCACGCGCCGCAAATACCGCAATCCGACCGGCGTGGCGCAAATATGCAAGTTGCCGCTCCAAGTCTGCTTCCGCCAGAATGCTATATCGACAACCTGATCGTCGCAGTGCCTTGTGAATATACCAGTCGCCGGCAAGTTGGCCGACCTCCCCGATCGCACCCACAAAGGTGATTTGTAATTTCTCGCGAAGCGTCACTGGCAATATTTGGACGGCTTGGCAAAATAATTCCACGCCATCGATGGAATCCATCACACCGGCGAAAACCAGCTCTGTCAGCGGTTCGGCGGTAGCGCGGCCAGGGGATGTTGCCGCGATGGCCTTTGGTTTTTCCACCGATCTCCCGGACGTTGCTAATGTTGTGGGTAACGGCGGAAGCACGCTGGTGTTAGTTGGAAGAATCCATCCTGTGCTTTCAAGCCACTCACGTAATCCGGACGTGCCCACCACGGCCGCATCCGCCCGACGTACCATGTCTCGCTCCATAAACATGACCTCAAGGGCGTCCACACTCACCGGCATAGAATGCCTCGCGTGATAGCGCCATTGGGTTGGAGCATTTAAATACGTTACAAATTGGGTTTTTTCAAAGGCGATTCCTTGCTGCCGGGCCAGAACGGCGTAATAGGCCACACCCTGCCAGGCGGGCGTAATAACGCAGTCATACGCAATGGTCTGGGACTTAAGCCAGCGATAAAATTCGTAACTGCGTCTGCGAAACCAGCTCGCAATAACCTGCACGTCCGTAAGCCATTCGAGCGTTACTACGCGAACGGCCGGGGAGGCGGTAATTCGGGCGTAACTATCCTTATCCGCCTTTAATGCCCCATCCCCTGTGGATATACAGAGGGTAATATCATGGCCGCTTGCCGCTAACGTCTCGGCTAAATTGATGCACGCCTGTTGGGCGTCATCCGGTGCGGACGCCGCAGGCACTAGCGGTATCGCGATGCAAATCTTTAAGCTCATGATCCTGTCCCCGTTTCCAGGAAGTCTCTTCCCCGCCTGCGGATACTATACCGCCTGCGTGCCGGTTCGGGTAACAGGTTGCCCCTGCACAATCCCGATATTAGCCTAACTTCCCCCCGTCATGAGCGAAAAGCATTGATTTACGGCCTTTCCGCAGTAATGCACTTGCTACATTCAACCCGGTGCCCAAGCCGGCGGCGGGTGCGGATTGCGTCGTAGCGGGCGCGGTTTCGGATTTTCCGGATTTCAGCACGCGGGCAAAACTGACGATAATGAGCGTCAGAAGAACCAG
>DAHXLH010000096.1:0-4247 GCA_027366115.1 Phycisphaerales bacterium | reverse complement strand
AATTGTGATCCCGCATGGGGTGTACAAGCTGCCGGAACCCCGAGGTGGATTTTATCTATCATTTAAAGAAATGAAGAATTTTCGGATTGTCGGAAAGGGTGTGACCCTGCTGCGAACCGACCCGACAAAGGGTGGCATCCTGTTTGACCACTGCAGTAACGTCACGCTCGAGGGATTCACCCTTCGTTGTGACCCCCTTCCGTATACCCAAGGCCGGGTTATCGCCGTTGATCCTGCGGGTGGGTATATTGATCTCCAACTGTGTCAGGGCTTTCCGTCTTTGGGAATAATCGGGGAATTCGCGCCGTCTGGCTTTGGAGACCTCTTCAATCCAAAGACCCGCCGAATTGTGGGGGGCACGCCGGACGTAGGATACGACCGAGTAAACAGTCTTGGCTCGGGGCGGTACCGGTTATTCTCGAATGGCCACGTGAGCGCCACGTGGCGCGGCGACATTATGGCAATCCGGGGCATTTGGCACCCAGACGTTCAATTATTGGGATGCAATCGGATGGTGATCAAGAGCGTTACAGTGGAAGCGGGTACGGGGTTCTGCTTTTGCGAAGGCGGCGGCGACGGCCGCAACCAATACATAGATGACGATGTCACCTATCCGCCCAAGCCCCTTGGGGCGAATGTGCGTCCTATGCTTAGCGCTGACGCGGACGGCTTTCACAGCGGGTTTTATCCAATTGGAGTGCGTCATGGTCCCACCCTGATTGGCTGTCGTTTTGAAGGGATGGACGACGACGGCATCGCTATCCACGGGGCCTACCTTAGGGTCCAGAATATTCACGGCAAGAGGATCGTAATCCAGTCCGATGATGGTGAATTTGTGCGGCAAGGTGACACGCTTAAGTTTTATAATCCCAAAGGGGGCTACCTTGGCGAAGCCCGAGTAGCCCGTATCGCCATCGCCAAAAGCTACAAGCCACGTCGACAAAGCAAATTCACCCCCTATGGGCACGCCTCGCAATTTTATAGGGCGTATCTCAGTCAGAGTGTACCCGATGCGGTGTTTGCGGATTATATCAGTGACGTGGATCGCGATGGTTCCGGGTTTACAATACGTAACTGTACAGTGAAGAACAACCGTGCCCGTGGTATGCTGATCAAGGCCGATAATGGGATAATCGAGGATAACACTGTCGATGGGAGTTCAATGGAGGGGATTGTGGTCGCCCCGGAACTTAACTGGAATGAGGCGGGGTGCAGTTGTAACCTGCTTATCGAGGGCAATACCATCGAAAACGTTGGGGATGCCAATTGCGGCCCGGCCTACATGGCTGGCGCGATAAGCATTGTTGCGGCACCCCAAGTTGGCAACTTTTGCGTCGGTTCTATCGGCCATAACGGTATTGTGATTGTCAACAATCGGTTGGTGGACAACAGCGGCTTAAACCTATTACTCGTCGACGTAGGCAATGGGTTGGTAGCGGACAATCTGTTCTCCCACTCCATGTACAAAAGCCACGGTGGTAGTATCTTTTGTCGGTCCACCTTGATCTGGATTCAAGACAGCAGAAATATTCTGCTGGCCGGCAATTCGCTGGTTAACCCTGGCCATGCGCTCAAGAGGTCGCTAGGGATTGGACCGGGCACCAGTATGGTCGTGGGTATTACAAACGGCGTGAAGACCGAGCCCTTGGCAAGATAGCCGCCACCGGCGGAGAGTATATCCATTCCGCGTGGCGGGCATCGATGAGAGAATTTTCTATGTGTTATTTCAACTGGAGACTGCGTTTACTGGCCCGCCGTGTGGTGGAATTACAGATCGTGGAAACCGTCGGCCACGAGACGGTGCGTCGGACAATAAAAGAAAACGGTATGACGAATCGCAGGATCAAATATTGGGCCATTCCCCCGCAGGCCGATGCTGAGTTTACCGCAAGTATGGAGGAAGTGCTGGATACCTACGCCCAGCCGTATGACGCGGCCAAACCGGCCTTATGTATGGATGAACAGCCGGTCCGACTTTTGAAGGAAACCCGCCAGCCGATTCCGGCGACGGCGACGCACGCGCGTCGAGTTGAATATGAATACGAGCGGGCTGGCACCGGCACGATCTTGATGTTTACCGAGCCACTGGCGGGCTGGCGAGAAGTCCAGGCTCGGGCCACCAAGAGCAAGGCCGATTGGGCCCGGGAGATGGCGCGATTACTGGATGGACGTTACGCGGATTTTCCGCGCGTGGTGCTGGTATGCGACAACCTCAATTCGCATACAAAGGGCGCTTTTTACGAGGCGTTCGATTCCCAGCGTGCCCGGCGACTGGTGGGCCGCCTGGAGTTGCGCCATACCCCTAAGCACGGCAGTTGGCTGAGCACTGCGGAAAATGAACTCAGTTCTCTCACACGGCAATGTGTTGTCGGAAGGCGGTTCGGTGCCCCTGAGGCCCTGCGTCGCGAAATGGCCGCGCGTTCGTCCGATGTCAATGCACAACAAAAAGGCGTCCAATGGCACATGCAGACAGCGGGCGCCCGCACAAAGCCCATCAGTGTCTACCCTAAAATCGCGACGTGACATAGCACTAGACCCTATATTGGCCGACTTCTTGGCTTTTGGAATTGGAGTAAAAAATGGGTGAATTTTTGTTTGGTAAGAGTAGCCGACGGCGATGGCTGGGGTTGCTGGGTAGCGCAGGGTTGGCGTACGGCGCGGGTGAGCGGTATCTGCGCGCGTTTCCGGTAACGAGTGGTTCATGTTGGGGCGGCTTGGCACCAGGCAGCGGCTATTCACTCCAAGCAATCAGACTCATCAATAGCCACTTGCCGTTCCATTTTGCGATTGAAAGACAGTTCGATCAACCGGTTATTAACACGCGTGTCCGCACCCCAGGGCTTTGCTTGGAAGGTGGTGTTGCAACGAAAGTCGGTAGCCTCTACCGGCTTTTCAGTTGTCAATTTGATCATGGTAACTGGAACAAGCCGACGCGGCTTGTATATTTGGTGAGCCGAGACGGCATAAAGTGGAAATTCCAAGCGGTGATCAAAGCAGCGGCGACTTTCCGCGGTATAGCAACTCCCTTTTGGGAGCCCACCCCCATTTTTGACCATGGTAAAAACCGTTGGTACATGTTTTTTGTGGAGTACGGTGGTTCTAGTTCGGAAGGCGGAAAAATTCGGATGATGGCATCTACAGTAGTTGGCTATGACCAAGGGATTAGTGGGCCATGGCGCGACATCGGCGTTATTATGGGGCCGGGGGCCGATTCACAAGCTTGGGAAGGCGTACAGGGGGTTGACTCATTCTATCCCTATCAAGCCGATGGTCGCTGGTACGCCATGTATGGTAGCTCGACTTGGAGTTCCACGAATCGGCATCCACGGTGGTGCATCGGATTAGCCTCTGCGTCGTCGCTTACGGGTCCCTGGAACCGGTGCGAAGGCAACCCACTACAGGTGGAGAAAGTCTATTGGGAGAACCCCATCGTAACTCGAATCGGTAGCTGGTACGTTGCCGTCTACGATGCCGCAGCCCCAGGATCCCCGACATATATTCACAATGGCGGGCACATCGCAGGATATACATGTTCGAAGGATGGAATCCACTGGCTGCCTGGCGGAAGAATTCTAGTGCAACCGAGCGGACCGGCCAACTGGTCGTCCGATTTGCGCACGCCTTTAGGCTTGATTCATGAGGGGAGGAGTATCTATACAATGTTTTATTCTGGCTTTATGCACGGGGCAGGCCCGATATTTTCGCGATATGAATCAGTGGGAATGGTGAAACTGCGGCTGGTGTGGAACCGCTAGAGTCATGATCACCGGCTACCCTCACCGCCGACAACGAATCTTACCATGCTCCCGGCTTCGTTCATAGGGGCGTTTGGAAAGGTATTTATACCGGAGTTTAGCAGGATACTGCTGATGGGTTTCCCGATCAAATCCATGGATTAGCAGTTTAATTTGTCAATCAACCTGGTGTTTAAGGATGAGGGAAGCATCTTGGAGAATTATAATATGTTCAAGCCGCTGTTTTGCATCTTATTTACGTCCGTGCTGGCCGTTTGCACCCGGTCCAACGTTGCCTTGGGGGTTGCTTTAGATTCGAGTCATCCAGAAGCATTAATGTCGGCGATAATGCATGCGTATAGATCGGGATCAGGACAAATTGTGATCCCGCATGGGGTGTACAAGCTGCCGGAACCCCGAGGTGGATTTTATCTATCATTTAAAGAAATGAAGAATTTTCGGATTGTCGGAAAGGGTGTGACCCTGCTGCGAACCGACCCGACAAAGGGTGGC
>DAHXLH010000270.1:0-7531 GCA_027366115.1 Phycisphaerales bacterium | reverse complement strand
AAGTTCTCAATAGGCGTTGGTCTAGAGAACTTTTTTAAGGCCGGAGAAGTGAACCGGTTAAATTAGCTGCGGATTTCGTGAGCGGGTGTCTACCGCTTTATTTGGTTCCTTTTTATAGGGAGACTCGGTTATGGGTATGTTTCAAAAAAATCACGGGAAGAATCTGAGGGTGGTACGGTTGCTGGCGTTGCCTGCATTAGCCACACTGGCGGTTGCCGGTATGAGCCAAAGTTCGCGAGCTTCGCTGGTGGCGTCGGATAACGCGGGGAATACACCGTATACGGTAGGCAGTTCATTTTCCGGAAAAAATGGCGGCAGTGGATTCGGGGCTTGGTCTGTGACCAATAACTCGGGCGGCAATTTTATCAGCAGTGCGGATTGGAGCAGCATAACGCCGTGGTTTGACATCTACAATACTGGGGGCAACCAGACCACCGCTACACGCGCGCTGAACAGCGCATTATCGAGCGGAGAAACCCTCTCCTTTAATCTGGTGTTGAACAGTGCCCAAACGGGCGGAACCGTCGGCTTTTTTCTCGCCAATTCCAGCAACACCGGGTTATTTACCTACTACCAAGACGGGAACGACCCTTCAACAGCAGGCTACGCCGTGGATGCGAACGGTACGACAAGCGGAATTGGCGTCTCCTACAACTATCAGAGTGTCGATCAGATGGCATTCACACTGACCAGCGCCACCACCTACGACTTCACCGTCAATAATGTGTTGGCCCATTCCGGGACTATCTCTGATTCCAGCGGCGGCATCTCGCAGTTGAATTTCTTTGATAATAACGGCGGTGCTAGCAGCGATGTTCAGTTTACAGACCTGTCGATTGCGTCTGCCGTTCCCCTGCCAGCCTCATTTGGATTAGTTATGGTCGGGGGCCTTGGTTTGGCTGGAATGGCATTGAGCCGTCGGCGTTCCGGCATTCAGGCTTGAATGTCAGATACTATCCGGGCTGTCCTATGGCGAGTGCTACATCGGCCAGCCAACAGATGTGTGACCGCGGCGGACGCGAATCAATCGCGTCCGCCGTTTTTTTACAGCGTCCATTGCCCGCATGCGCGATCGCAAATCTGCCCACCGCCCGCGCTGACTTCGTGGCCGTGTGGTTGGATGAGGAATGTCGTCCGGAAAAAATTACGCATTCTTGCCCGGTGCACCGTACCGCCCGCGACTTGCCGAGCTGCACTGTGTCATAGGATCCCGTTTCCACCGGCAACTCAACGCTGCCGCATTAAGCTGATGGCGCGCGATGGCGGCTTGCCAGGCAACGTTAAAAAATGGCATTTTTGCCAACGCGGAGCTGTCCGGAATTGTCTGCAGCTTCCGCCGACATTCGCTAAGTGCTCACGGACCACGCCATTACTTCTTCGCGCCGAGATTTTGATCTTTTAGCACCGGCGAATTGCGAATGTACAGGTGCGTAACATGCGCAAAATGGGCCGCTGTAACGCCTTTTGCCAACTGAGCTTCAAAATGATTAATCTGCAAGCCTTGAACATCTTTGCAGATCATGGCGGGGCGGTAATCGGTTTTCTTGAAACTGACTTTTATATTGGACAGCTCAATATGCCGCGCATGGCGGACAAATACGCCATACGAGGGCATCACGCCGATGTGCGTGGGGCCGGGATAGCCATGGTTCAGTTCCGGTGGATTGCGCCGGGCGTCTTTCCGTGTGCCGCCGCCGACGAAGATCAAGCGAATGTTATCCAACCGGATATCCCGCACGTCATGGTGGGGAAGTCCGGTAATTTGGATGCCGCTCATGGATCCGACATTCGTGGCCAGGATATTGGATATCAGAATGTGCCGCAGGTGGCCCACGGTCACCGGTGGCGGAGCGCGATCGCGGTCACCCAGCGTCACGTAAATGGGACAATCTTTGACATTCCGCATGGTAATATTAGATATGTTGACATCTTCCAATGTTGCTCCGTCCACCTCTTCCACCGCCAGGCCCAGGCAATCGCGGAAGGTGCAGTTGGAAATGGTGATATTTTTGAACCCGCCGTCGGATTCGGTACCCAGCTTGATGCGGCCATTTTCCCGTCGGCTCGGGAGCATTTTGCCGTCGATCAGCGTTCCTTCCTTAAAGCCTGAAAGTTGGCAATTGGTGATGGTGACATTTTCTGTGGGCCATAACCTATGCAAAGCGTCCGTGGCCTTCAGGCACAGGCCGTCGTCATGGGGAGAGTTAATCCGGCAATCGGAAACAACGGTATTGCGGCAACAATCAATATCCACCCCGTCACGATTGGTGTCGATGGTGATGTTGTTAAGCGTCAGCAAATTACAACCAGTGACAAGAATGCCGAAGTGTCCGCCATGCACAATGGTGACATCACGGATCAGCACGTTGGTGCAAAGTTTTAGCGCGATGGCCTTATCGCCCACGCCCGGGAGTATGACCCCGGCGACTCGATGAGATTTGGCCCAGTGATACGCATCCGAGGTCAGTCCGCCGCCGTTGATTTCACCCATACCGGTGATCGCAACATTTTTCAGGTTCTCCCCCCAGATCAGGCTGTTATGAAAATAGGTATGGCCGCCATCCTGATATGCTTTTCCCGCGAATGGTTCGGCATGGTCATAGGCACCGAGTGCTATAGGGGCACCAAGAATTTCCGCACCTGGCTGGAGATGCAAATTAATATTGCTTTTCAGATGAATGCTGCCACAGAGATATATTCCCGCCGGTATTTCAACCGTGCCGCCGCCATGGGCGTTGCATGCCGCGATGGCACGGTTAATCGCCGGGCTATCCAGATGTTTCCCATTCCCTGTTGCGCCAAAGCGGCGCACGTTGTATCCGTGGGTCACCGCTTGCGCGGATGCGGCGGTGCCTTGCAAACTGACACCCGCCAGAAGCGCGGCAAGAAGAGTTATTAAGAATCGGCGAAATAAGGTTTTGGAAAATGAAAAGCGCATAAAATATTGTCTCCGCAAAAAGTACTGCCGCAGAAATTTAATGCAGGAAAAGCAGATATGCAAACATTTTTGCGCTTCGGGTCCGAAGAAAGCCCCACAGTTGTGCGCACACTTAACATTTTAAGCGGGGTTTTCGCCACCGACTTCATCAAGCACATGTTCGGCCACAAAAATGGGCACCTGATTGGCAACGCCCAGGGCAATGGCATCACTGGGGCGGCTGTCCACTTCAACACTATGGCCGTTCTGCCGGATAATCAGTCGGGCGAAAAAGGTATGATCCTGCAAATCGCTGATAACAATGCGTTCCAGCTTGCCGCCGAGTTGTTCAATGACGCTGGAAAGCAACTGATGCGTTTGCGGGCGCGGAAAGGCCGTTCCCTTTAACCGATGATCAATGGCCAGAGCTTCGGCAGAGCCGATGAGAATCGGCAAGGTCCGCGGCCCATCGACTTCCTTAAGAAAAATAAACTGCTGATCGGAAGTTTCGGAAATGATTATACGTTTAAGTTCAACCTGTACGGCCATGCGGAAACTCCATTCCATGACCCGCCATCGGGCGGTTGCCTGCCAACGCTTATCATCAGTATACTCTTCTTTGCGTGTTCAAGTTGGGTCCGTGCTTCCCGCGGAGGTTCGTCAGGAGTTTCCGGATGGTTATTTACTGGGGCCGGTGCGTTCTGCATTCCGCGACACTATTTCTTTTATTTTCAGTGACATTTGCCAAGGGTCAATCGGCCGGCCCGCCCGGCGTTGCCGCCGGCGCCCTGAAAACTGTGGCCGAAATTCACGGTTCATTTAACGGTCGCATTAATTATACGCCTAATCGGACTATGCCCGGCGGCCCGCTGATGGGCAACGGTGATCTTGGCGTGGTCATGGCCGGGCGCTATGCCAATCGCCCGACATTTTACCTTGGCAAGACAGATTTCTATGGGGTGCTGCGGGGCCGCATGATGCCTGTGGCGCATCTGTCACTGAATATTCCGGCTTTGCGCGGCGGAAAAATGTCCCTGTGGGAAAATATTGCGCCTGCCACCATCACCGGAAACCTGCATTCCGGCCGTGCCGCGCTGACCATGAAATCCTGGGTGGCCGCTAAGCACAATTTGATGGTGCTGCAAATGCGCAATGTCGGCAGGCAGAATCTGACAATTCAATCCACCTTGCTTGATGCCTGGGATACACCGGGCATTCCAGCGATTCGATCGCATGGCAAAGATTTTTCCGCGCTGCATGTCGCTCCGGATTCAGTGCAGGTGTATCTAGGCAATCGGGTAAAGTTGGGGGCGGATTCGCGCGGGCAAAAGCCCGTGCAGTCTTCGTTTGCATTTGCCGGGCGTATCGCGGATGTCACGTTATTCCGCCGGGCGGAAATCAGCGGCGGCACACTTGCGAAAAACGCTGTTTTTGCCGCCTGGCACCTTCATGCACTTCCCGCGCACGCGATACAGCAGGCATCGGTCGTGTCCTCTCCGCACGGGGCGGCTGGGAATTTTACTGGTGCACAGCGCGGGCTGATCCGCCTGGGCGTGCTGCGAATTCCGCAACGACAATTTACCGTGTCGGCTTGGGTAGATGTCACGAAACGTCATGAGAACAGCTTTATTTTCACCGCCATGGCCAATCCATATTGGCCGCGCCGCTTTCCGTATCATCGCGGGTTAAGCCTGCGACTGGCTAATGGCCATTTTGTAGCCAAATTAAATCGCACGGCCGTTAATTCCCAGGCGTACCTGCCGATCAACCAATGGGTCCATTTGGCCGCCGGTTATGATGGCCACGCGTTAACAATTTATATCAATGGCAGTATCGCCGGCACTACCACAGCTTTCCCCACGGCCGCGCAGGTAATGGGTGCTGATAAAGGATCCATTCATACCGGCGACAGCCATTTGCCATTCAACGGCTGCGGCCCCCAAGGCATCGTCATGCAGCGTGTCCTGGGCGCGATTCCCACTGAAAAACGGGGAACCCTTACATTCACAATCCCCACCGGTTCTGCGGTTGATCTGCTGGTGGCGGCGGTAGATGATCATCAAACCGCTGGTTATCAAATCGCGGCGGCTAAACTGATTCAATCCGCTGACCTGCAAAACCTGCAGCAGCTTTACGTCCGGCACACGCGCTGGTGGGATAAATTCTGGTCGCGATCCTTTGTTGAAGTGCCCGATCAGCTCCTTGAAAAGCAGTGGTATGGATCACTTTACGTTCTGGCTTGCTGCAGTGAGCCGGGCGATACGGCCCCGGGTTTATGGGGCAATTTTATTACCTCCCGTATGATGGGCTGGCAGGGGGATTACACCCTGGATTACAACTTTGAAGCGCCGTTCTGGGCGGCATGCCCGACTAATCATGCGGCACTGGCGGATAATTATGATTCCATTCTGCTGAACTGGATGCCGCGAGGCCGCGCCCTTGCGAAACAGTATGGTCAGCACGGATTGTACTACTTCACGCAAATGACGCCCGTGCCCGGCTGGAGTGATGATCCATCCCGTTTTATGGGGCAAAAATGCGCTGCCGTGTTCGCAACTGTGGACTGCATTCAACGCTGGCGGTATACGCGCAGCACTGCGTATGCCAAAAAAATCTGGCCCTTTCTCACGGGTGTCGCGGATTTCTGGGATCATTATCTGAAACTACAGAATGGCTTGTATGTGGATATCAACGATGCCGCCGATGAGGGCTTTCACCGCAATGATGTGAATCCTGCCGCGGATTTAGCCTTTATCCATCTGTTGTACCAGAACCTGATTCCCATGAGTCGGCAGTTGCATAAAGGCGCAGCCCAACGGCGGCGCTGGGCGGATATTCTTAATCATTTAAGCCCCCTGCCGGTAGTACCACCCTCAGATGTCGATAAAATTTACGTTGCCCCGCCCTCCCGCACGCTTATGGATTTATTGGGTGCCCGGCGTACCGGCGGCAAGCTGGTGCTGCGCTTTGCGCAGAAAGGTACAGGCTGGGCCAATCGCAACTATGCATTGCGGTTTGGCCCCCGAAAGCGGGCGGTCATCACCAGTTCCAGTGCGGGAATGGATTCACTTCAGGCCGTATTTCCCGGTTGGCAGATCGGCTTGGAAAGCTCGCCAAAAATGCTGAAGGCCGGGCGTGACACCACCGAACTTATGCGAATCTGGTACGATGCCAATGATTCCTCCAGCTTTTATCCCGCCGCCGCCGCCGTCGGCTATAACCCGGAAAAAATCCTGCGTCATCTGCATATATTCGTGCGGCACAATGCGTTTCCCAACTTTGCCTATAACATTCACAACGGCGGTATTGAAAATGAGGCCACCGTGCCCGTGACACTGTGCGCCATGCTGATTCAAAGCTATCAGCAAAACATTCATCTTTTTCCGGATTGGCCGCCGAATCGTGATGCCCGATTCGGCAACCTGCCGGCCTGCGGCAATTTTCTGATTTCCAGCGAAATGCGGGCCGGGCGTGTCGCGTATGTACAAATCATCAGTAACGCGGGCCGGCCCCTGCGGCTAAGCAATCCGTGGCCGAAACAAAGCGTCCACTATCAGATTGTCGGCGGAAAACAGGGGACGCTAAGCGGAGCCGTGCTTATGATGCCCACCCATGCCGGTGAAATAATCAGCTTGCGGGCGGGACGGTAAATCCCGCCAATAGTCCGCTCCATCACAAGCAAAATCCGGCACCGTCAGTGCCGGACTCCCGGCCGTCGATGAGGTGTCGATTCATTGCCCAGCCGTGTGGCGGCGTGTCAGCGCGAATTGCGAGCACTACGTACAGCGCATAAATTTATTTCTGCAGCGCAAAACGCCGGAGACAATCGGGTGGCAATCGCACGGTTGCGCCGTCTGTGCTGTGCGAAAATCGAAGCTCTTGGCGGCCGGGATATACGCTTAAACATGTTGATGATAGCGGCTTTGGTGGGCCGATGGCTCGTGGGTGGATGGCCCCTGCGGCCTAAAGGCAAGCGATGATATGGCTATTTAATCCGAATATTCCTGGGCGCTGCCCCGGAGTTGACAAATAGTTTGGTGGCGATTGCAATGAGAAAAGTTCATGAGGCTTTGTTGTAGTACCTAAGCTAACTTTAATAAGGGAAAATTCTATGGCGATGTCGGGCATTCGGGAAAAAATGAATCAAAGCCAAAAGCCGTTTATTATTGGGGGCATTGTTATGGTGTGTCTGGCCGTTGGACTGTTAATCTGGGAATTAAAGCCCGTCAGCGCGCCGTCCGCCCCCAGCAGTTATTATTTTTACGATATGTCCAATGGCAGTATTACCACGGAGCCTGCCACCGCCATTTCGCCGCTGAAGGGTGCCGACGGTAAAGATACGCTGGTACAGGCATTTTTCTTCACCTGCAGCAGTTGTGGAGAAAAAAAGATCGGCTACCTGTTGAAGTATACGCGTCGGGCCAAGGCGGCAAAGGCTTATCTTGCCCGGCCGTCCAGCGGCACAATGACCCCTCAGCAATCCATGCAATTTGGTTCCTCCCTTTCCAAATACCAGGTCGCGGTAGCCATGGGCACACTGGTGCGTTTGCCAGCCAAAGGTTCGCACTGGTATCCGATCGCCGGTCCGATGGGTTCGCAAATCACCAGTCCGCC
>DAHXLH010000266.1:0-12890 GCA_027366115.1 Phycisphaerales bacterium | reverse complement strand
TGGAGTTCCTATTGTCGCAGCAAGCAGACAGCATTGTTGCAAAGAATTTGAAAGGTGGTAAAGTGCGGCTTGACAGGTGTTCGCCGGTGTAGGCGAATGAAAAGGGAAGGCGGTTAAATTCCGCCGCGGACGCGCCGCTGTAAAGGGCAGTTATCGCGTCAGGTCACTGGAAATGGTTCAACCGGCTCTCGCCGGGATAAGCGGTAAAGCATCCTCAAACCGTATGAACCAAAATTTCCGGGAAGACTCTGACACCACGACGCCCTGAGCCAGAAGACCTGCCTGTTGATTTTATGCCGGTCCTCGCGAGATGGGACACCGAGCGTTGTATGGACGGATTTGAATTCATGCATTTGAGGCCAGGGCGGACGTTTGTACGTCGATAAGGTTATTTTCCGCGATGTGGCGGAACGTTGACCCGTCCTGCTCTTAGAGAAAATTCAGAGCCTGCATCAATCAACAACGGTGTTCCTGGGCCACGGCATTATTCTTTTTGTATCGACTTGACGGGTCGCGCCGAACAGGTCAAAGAGGTTTTCCTATGAAGAGTCTTATTTTCGCAACGGGAGTTTTGTTGTCTGCCGGCGTTTGCGCTGCGCAGGGGGTCAACTGGGCCGGCACGGTTGTAACGCCAGGCGTAGTGACCAATGGCTGGAATGGCCAACTCAAGGCGTTCGCCGGTTCCTACGGCAGCGCATCCTACACGGTAACACCATTTGATGCGGCTTTTACCACATCCGCAAGTGGGGCATACGGTGCACCGCTGCTGCCGGTTGCTCCGGGAAATTCCTTAGAACTGAGTTTCGGGACCCATGGATATGCCGCTACCAGTACCGCTGTGAACAATGGATTTACGCTTGGCATTCAGGCGGGCGTAGGACTTACGGACACGCTGTATGGAAGCGGTGTAGCGGGCACCACGGGCGGTACGACTAACAATGGAAATTATACTAACCCCCGCGAAGCGACCGTGGCTATAAGTCAGGATGGAAGCACTTGGGAATATCTACAATACGATGGCATCAGCGGTGCAACGGCCGTTGAGCCAAACCCCGCCGATCCGTCATTGTACAAGTGGGTTTCAAACAGTTCAGCGGCGAGTCTGATCACCTTTGATGTTCCCACGAATTACTTCAATTCATCGCAGATCGGACCGGATGGAGTCTACTCCCCCGCCACGATTGCCGCGGGAACGCCGACAGCCGATTTTTCTAAACCGTTTCTCGGCACACTGGCCTCGTTCAGCAATGAATCTTGGAGCCAGATTGTCAACACGCTCGGTGACAGTTCGGGCGGAACGTGGCTAAATGTCGCCGACAGCGGATTAAGTTCCATTCGGTACATCCAGTTTACCGTACCCGCCACTGCCACAGATTCCATGTATATACAGGCGGTGGCAGGCGTCGTACCAGAACCGGCAACATGGGCATTGTTTGTTTCCGGTTTGGCGGCGCTGGTGCTGATGCGCCGCAGACATAGTGGAACTGGAAGAGCCTGACGGCCCGGAGGCGGCAAATGGACCGGCAGAATAATTATCGGCACCGGGCGAAAGGATGACAATTATGGCGCGGCGACATAAGTGGGGTTTTACACTCGTTGAACTGCTGGTAGTGCTGGCCATCATCGCCATGCTGATGGCATTACTTATGCCGGCACTGGCCTTGGCCATGCAGGATGCCGACAGCACCGTATGTTTAAGCAACCTGCGTCAGTTGGGCCTGGAAGCCCAGCAATACGCCACGGCCTGTGACGACTTTTATCCGCCCGGATACGACGGTGCTGGTAACCCATCATGGGCACTGAATGATGTACGCGATGCCCAGAGCGGTCAGTGGTCCTATACACCGGGCATTCTGTTCATGGGGCAGACCAGCCTGCAGGTGCTGGTTTGCCCCATGGTACATCAAACCCCGCAGAGCGGGCAGATTGTGCTGGGCTATAACTACAACACCAGCTACATCGGCCACGGTGCAATGGAAGGCCCGGGCGAGACCATGCTTGCACCGGCGCGGGGAACGGATGTGCAAAATCCCTCCGCCTGCGCATTATTTGGCGACGGCGGCTGGACCGGGGGTATTGATTACTGGATGCGGGCACCGGTTCTGCTTAACCCGGTTCCCAGTAACGCTGATTCGGTCAGCGATGCTGAACGTGCCTCCGGCACGCAGGCGTTTCGCCATCTGGGCTATACCAACGTCGTGTATTGCGATGGCCACGCGGCAAGTCAAAAGGATTGTTATAAGATCACCGAACCAACAGCCGTTGCGGTTGGCGCGGGAACGGGATTTTTATCCGCGGACAATTCAGCCTATCAGACCAATCTGCCCTGATCGGCATCGGGATGTTGAGCTTTCTTTTTTTCTCGTCATGCGGTATTGATAGTAGCTATGGTTGAACGGCTGGTAATAAAAGTAAAGCATTGGCTTGATCCCATCGCACAAGAGCGGTTGGAAGATATGGGCTTTTTTCGCGAAGGTCCGAGAAACAGCTCGTGGACCTGCTATTGTGACGCCTCGGACGTGCAGCATATGTCGCATTGGCTCAAACAGAGACATGTGAGCTTTGAAATTGGACCGGCGGATGGTGTGGGCGAATTGACAAAATACCCTCGCCTAAGTGATTTACTGGTGGATAAAAGCGGCGGCGGCCCCACGCATTGCGCGTTGTGCGGGGCGCAAAACGTATTTTGCCGGCAATGGGTGCAGGGGGATGATGCCGATAACACAGATTATCCTTCTCCCGTGCGCTTTTATATGTGCGGAAAATGCGTTCGTACACGCATGCAACCCCACCCGCGCTTGTACGCCCCTGCGGATGATAGGCTCTAAGCAGCGCGTCTCCCAGCGTCGCATAACTAAATTTTCGAAAAAATTATTGCGCCTTGGTTTGAGGGATTGTCCGATAGTAACTCGTGATGAATACGCAGACTCAAACAATTTGTGATTCAAAAGTGTTGCTGATGTTCGCGGCCTTAAAACCCGAAACAGAAGCTGTACAATCCGCGGTAGACCGCTGGACGCATGATTGCCCGTCCGTGGCGCGGTCGAATTCTTATGACACCATCAAGGTTGAGACCATCGGAATGCGCGGCACACGCCTGCGCGAGGTGCTGCCCCGATATGCGCATCACCGCGTGGCCGGAGTTATTGTTGCCGGGGTGGCCGGGGCGCTGGCACCGGAACTGGCCGTTGGAGATCTGGTCATTGATACAAGTTCAACCGATGCCGAGCGTGTTGCGGAATTCATGAATGCCATGTCCAGCCAGCGCCGCGTTCGTGTAGGCCCTATTCACACCGCCAAGGAATTGGTCGGCTCCGTGAGAGCCAAAAAACAGCTTTACAAGGAAACCAAAGCCATTGCTGTAGATATGGAAAACGCCTATACCCGGCAGCTTGCGGACCGGCGAAAAGTGCCCTGGCTGGGGATTCGAGCGATCAGCGATACGGCCTTTGAAAATGTTTCTTCAAAAGTAATACATTTTGTGGATGGCTCGGGAACTGTGCGCCCATGGGACTTAACGTTAAGCCTCGCCAGAAAGCCCATGCTTATCCCGCAGCTTATCCGTCTGGGGCGAAACACGCAGTCCGCAACCAAGCACCTGTCCGACGCCATTGGAGCCGTTATCCGTAGCGGATGGCCATTCCAATAAAGCAATTACGGTGCGTGCTTGGCGGCGTACTCAATAACGTTGGTTGCCAAGGCTACCGCCGAAGCTGGTGTATAACCCGATATTCCCCAGGTTTTCAGGCCCAGCATTCCGGATGTAACATCATCAGGAGAAAAGACCACCACCCATCTTCCGGCACGTTTGATGCCCAGAAGCTCCGGTTTATGTTTTATACCATACACATCCATGTAATAGCGCCGATAGCGCACGTGTTTAATGTCCGTTCCGCCAGGCATCGTACCGCGATAAATCGAGCAGTTTGTCGGTAATTTACTCAGCACCGATTTCGGATACAACTTAAGCGACAATGCGGTAAACGAATCGGTAAATTGCGGATGACCTCCTGCCGCGTCACCAAACAACATGCCGCCCTGATTCAGATATTTCCGCAATGCTGCAACCTGTGCTGCGGTGAAGCTAAATTTTCCTGTACCCGTCATATCCAGCAGCGGTAACTTCTTGGCGTCTAGTTTGTCGGCGGTAACTGTCGAAATATTGACTTGTGTTTGGGCGTTCGCGCGGGCCAATAAGGCCATCCGAGGCCAAGCCCCCGGTTCCGGATTCCAATTACCGTTATATTTCAACCGCCCTACTGCTATGGTGCGGGCTGGCGCAACCGTCGTGGTCGGTACCACCGGTGAATGCAATCGGTCTGCCAGAAATCCTTTACCGGTGGCGTACAAATACAGATTCATCGGAAATTCCCAGAATTTCTTTTGCGCAAAAGCTCTGCGTTCCCACACCGCTCCCATGTCCGATGAACTGATCACCCACACATCCCGCACGCCATTGGAGATCGCCAGCATGTTAAAGTACATGTGGTACCACGGCTGCATGGTCAACAACATGCTTTTAGTCGTCAAACGATGGAATTCATATTTATTATTCATGACTTCTCGGCCGTATTTCAGCATGGCCCGGCGGAAGGAAAACGACGAGCCATCATCAGAGCAGAACACCATGCCGCCAGCATTGATATAGGCCCGCAACTCAGCGATCTGCTGAGTGCTGAACTTGGGATCGTTATGTCCGGTAATGATCAGAATCGGAGAATTCAGCCAGTTGCTGACCGGCGAGTTGAAATTCACCACTTGCCAGTTCAACGGTGTTTCTGTGGTCCTGCTGACCCAGGAAGTGATATTGGCAACATCCCGCTGCCGGGCATTCCATGGGCCGTAGAAGCTCTTGTTATATTGCAGCTTGTTCATGAACACCGGGTTCAATCCGCGATCCAATATCAATAGCGCATAAGCCGTCGCGATCACCGAAGCGAAGCTGTTACTCGGAGCTGAAATTTTTGGATTAGGATTGAAGTATGTGATAAAATCAGACGACCAGGAGCCATCGGGATGCTGCGTGGCCAGAAGCTTTTTCACATAATCACGATACCAATTGTGGCCGCCGAAATATTGCAGGCCCGAGGCCAGACCAACGCGTTCATAGCAATACATGGCGTATTGGTCCTTTGTTTCCGGATCAAAATTATTATTGATCCAGCGCAGTCCCGCCAGAACATTGCGATCCACCACCGGATGAATTCCAACGTGTTGCGCTCCGACAAATTCGTCACTAATGAGCAGACTCGCCACGCCGGCCGGAGTAAATGTCATCATGCGAGCCGGCAGTTTGGCGGTGATGGACGGGGTTCGCGCCATGCCTGCGTAGCCCCAGGATCCATTGATAAATTGCCCGCGCCGCCAGTGCGACGCCGCTTCAATCCAGTACCGGGCGGGAATCGGCAGCCCTGTGTGCGCTGCCGCCCACATGCCTAACACCGCATACTGTGTGTTGGAATTATCGCACCAATCCGCTTCCCCGGTGGGAAAGCGCTTGGCGTATGCCGGAGTCCCCCAGGCATAGGCGTATCCACCACCCTGATGCATACTGCGAAACAGATAATTGGCATCCCAGCGTAGTGTAGCGTTGTAGGTCTTTCGTCGCGGCAATAAGGCCAGTGCGTTAGCCTGGAACGATGCGGCATAGGTCGTGTTATTGCGATGCGACACCAGAAACGCAATCGACTGCTTCATCGGAGATTTGAATATATACAACCGATTAAGCTTCAAACTCTGCTCAACATCCAGCAAAGACTCCACCACCAACGCCGTTTCACCCAAGTATTCCTGCGAACCGGACCGTGCGCCTTGTTCCCAGAATGTTTTGGGGTTCCGCTGTGAAAGCAGATAATTAACACCCCGTTTAATGGCCGAGATCACCTTGGAGCTCGACTCGGCAGCCGCCGACCGAGCCGCAGGCACCGGCATACCGCCTACCATGCCGATTACAGCAAGCACCCATGTAATTCTAATTTTTTGGGAAAACATATACTCGATTGCTCCTGATTTTTCCTCTGGCAGCGCCACGGTGGACTGTCCGGCGGGTGATTACTGCCACCCCGTCAAGCCACGATATCAGGCTCGGCAGCGCCCCGATCATTATAATATAATCGAAAAACCCGACCGTTGGCGCCGTGCGTGGAATCCAATCGCGTCGAATTCCATCGGAGATTTTGCCAATTCGCCATATAGGGTATACTGTTGAGCCGATGACACTACTGCTGGTGTGCCATGACCGGTTGCGCGTCAACCATGCAGGATAGTGCTTTTGCAAGACACGGAGGTCCGGCTGCCATGAAACTTCTCTCGCTGGAACTATCAGGGTTTAAATCTTTTGCGGATACAACGGTCCTGAAATTCGATGACGGCATAACCGGAATTGTCGGTCCAAATGGCTGCGGCAAGTCTAATGTTATGGATGCCGTTAAATGGGTGCTAGGGGAAATGTCCGCCAAAAGCCTGCGCGGCGACGCCATGCTGGATGTCATATTTAACGGTTCATCCACCCGCAAACCCATGGGCATGGCCGAAGTTTCGCTGTTGTTTAGCAATGAAGACCGGCGCTTGCCCGTGGAAGACCCCGAAGTCAAAATTACCCGTCGGCTTTATCGGGACGCCACCTCGGAATATCTGGTCAATAACCGAACGGTTCGCCTCAAGGATATCCGGGAGATGTTTCTGGATACCGGCATTGGTGTTGATGCGTACTCCTTAATTGAGCAGGGTAAAATTTCCATTCTGCTGGAATCAAATAACATTGACCGTCGTGAAATATTTGAAGAGGCGGCCGGCATATCGCGCTTTAAAGCCCGTAAAAAAGAAACGCTCCGCCGCCTGGAACGCACAGATCAGAATCTGGCGCAAACCCAGTTGGTGCTGCAGGAAGTGGAACGTCAACTGCGCAGTGTGAAAGTACAGGCGGGAAGAGCCAAGAGTTATCAGGAATATAGCTCCCGCGTCGATGAACTGCGCCGCATGCACAGCCTGCATGAATATGACCAACTGCATCGCCGGCTTTCGGAAGTCAGCAGCCAGAGAAGCGATGTGACCGATGCTCTGGCTGCGAAAAAACGCCAGATCGATGAATTCCGTCAACGGCAACAGGACATGCAACTGGAAATTGACGCATTGCAGCAAGCAGTACGCGAATCAGAGCGTGAATTATCCGCTCTGGAAAGCCAGCGACAAACCGCGGTACAGCAGTCCCAATTTGCTCAGCAACAGGGCCGTGAGTTGGCCCAGCAGCAGCAATCCATGACCCGGCGTGGCCAGGAAACGCAGCAGCGGCAGGAGGAATTGGCCGCGTTAATTCAACAGCGTCAAGACGATGTCACAAAAATAGAACAATTACTCGAAGATCGCCAGCGGGAACTGGCGCAAGCTCAGAATATCCAGCAGACCGCGGCCCGGGAAACCGCGGAGCTGAATCATAAACTTGAAGCGGAAAAGTCCGGTGCTGTGGAATTGCTTCGGGAATCCGCGCGTGTGCAAAGTCAGGTCAATGCCCTGCAGGTGCGCCTGGAGAATTTGGGCAAACAGACCGAACGAATTGCCGGACAGAAAAGCCAGCTTGCATCGCGCGTCGATGAACTGGCGCAGCAGGCCCAGGGGCTGCACCAGCAAAGACAGGAACTCACCACGCAGATTCAGACGCTTAGAACCCACATGGAAACCGTCCGCGGGCATCAGCAGGCCAACAATCAGAAATTGTCCGACCTGTTGAACCAGTTGGGAAAAAAACGCGAAGCCCGTAGTGGCCTGCAAAGCCGACAATCCGTTTTGGAGGATTTGCAACGGCGGCGCGAAGGCGTATCTGATGCGGTCCGCGAAGTACTGAAAGCTCGGGATGCCGGTAAAGGATTCGCCTGCGTCAAAGCCATGGTCGGCGAATTATTTGAAGCCGATCTGGAAATTGCGCCGGTCGTTGAAGCGGCTCTTGGAGAACTCCAGAACGCTCTGGTTATTGAAAAGAATTCCGATTTGCTTTCCGATAGCGACGTTTGGAGTAAACAACCCGGTCGCATCACGGCGATCTGTCTGGATTCATTGCCCGGCTACCGTGAAGACGGGAATTGGCAAATCCCGGAGAATTCCACGGCCGTGCGATTAATTGATCGGGTGCGCTATGCACCGGAATACAAAGCAGCGGCCCTGCATCTGCTGGGAAGGACGATTCTGGTTGAAACGCTGGCGGAAGCGGTGACTTTGCGCTCGGCCGGGGCGCGAAATTATCGATTCGTCACGCGTCGGGGCGAGGTTGTGCAAAGCGACGGCTTGGTTCAACTCGGGGATCTATCTCGCAAAGTTGGTGCCATTACCCGGCGCGGTGAGTTGAACCGCCTCGCGGAAGATTTGCGGCTCCTTGACGGGGAAATTAATACGCTGGCGGAACAAAGCGGGCAGTGTGATCAAAACGGTAAAGCACTGGCGGCCGATCAGCAGAATCTGCGGGACCAGTTGCTGGCGCTTGAGACGCGCCACGCGCAAGCCAATGCGGCATGGCAGCAGAATCAGCAGCTTGCCGATCGGACGAAAGGTGAAATTCCAATATTAGAGGCGGAGGCCGCGGGAATCGCGCGGCAGTCCGCTGAGTGTTCGCAGCAGCACAGTATATTAACCGCCCGGGCAGCGGAATTAGATGCCAAGTCGCTGGCCGCCGAAAATCTCGTAAAGCAATTAGACCAGCAGGTACTGCATAATCGGCAGGAACTCTCCCGGGTGGCCGAGCAGGCCACAGCTTTGCGGGTAGCCGTTGGACAAACCCAGGAACAACGGGCATCGCATGTGCGGGAACTTTTGGCCGCCCGGCAGAATCATCAGGAAACTCTGCGGCAGGCCCAGATTATCAGTGAGGAAATTTCCGCGTTGGACCGGCGGATAAAGGAATCAGAAGAAACGGGCCACCGAGCTGCCGCAACTGCAACGGAGCTTGAGCAGAACTGTATTCAGGCGAGAAATCATGTCTCGGAAAACAGTACCCGCCTCGCGGCGGTCCGACAATCTGCCGCCCAGGCCAATAATTCCGTGGTAGAAGTAACACGCAGCGCTGATGAGCTTGGGCGGCAGGAACATGAATTATCATTGGCGGAAAATGAAGTCAGCGTTCGGCTGGAAACGCTGGTAGAGCGTGCAGGCGAAGAATTGCAGGTAAACTTGGTGGAAGCGCATCAGGGCTACGAAGCCCCGGCCGACGCCAACTGGGAAGCTATCACCACGGAAATTGCCGATCTTAAAGGCCGCATGGCCCGCTTGGGCAACGTGAATCTCGACGCGGTCAACGAATTGGCGGAATTGGAAAAGCGGCAGGAATTTCTATCCGCGCAAATTGCCGACATTCTCGACGCTAAAAAGCAATTAGAGGAACTGATTGAAAAAATCAACGAAGATTCCCGCCAACGATTTATTGACACGTTTGAAGCCGTCCGCAAGGAATTCCATGAAATTTTCCGCAAGCTCTTTGGCGGTGGAAAAGCGGATATTGTTCTTGAAACCCCTGAAGATGTACTGGAATCGGGTATTGATATTCTGGCACGGCCGCCTGGAAAAGAATTGCAGTCCATTTCTCTGCTTTCCGGCGGTGAAAAGGCCATGACGGCCATTGCGTTGGTGCTGGCCGTGTTTAAAAGCAAGCCATCACCGTTTTGCGTACTCGATGAAGTGGATGCCCCGCTGGATGAAGCTAATACCGGGAGATTTGCGGCGATTATCCAGGAATTCCTGACCCACAGTCAATTCATCGTCATTACGCACAACAAGCGGATGATGGCCATTGCCAATTTGCTTTATGGAATAACCATGCAGGAACAGGGCGTGAGCAAACGTGTGGCTGTTCGGTTTGATGGAAAGCCTCAGGCCGACCGCCCCGCCGCGGAACCCGTAGGCGCCTCGGAAGCCGCGTGAAACGGAAGGTGGACATGGTAGAAACATCCGACGACCCGCACGCCTGCCCGAATTATCCCAAACCGATTATCGGCCTCGTTGGGGGCATCGGCGCGGGCAAGAGCTTGGTGGCGCATGAACTGCAAAAATTGGGATGCGTGGTTATTGATAGCGACCGCTTGGCGCATCAGGCCATAGATGAACCCGCCATACAATCAGAATTGACTAAATGGCATGGCCGGCAAATTATCTCTAAGGCCGGTAAAATTGACCGTCGAAAACTAGGTGCCCTTGTTTTCCGCAATTCTGAAGATATTCACCGACTGAACTCGCTGGTACACCCCCGCGTGGAACAACTGCGACAGAAAATTATGGAGTCTGTGCGCAATAGTCCTGTCGTGCTTGCGGTCGTGCTGGATTCACCCTTGTTACTGGAAAGTGGATTATACAGGCAGTGTGATGCTATAATATTTTTGGATGCTCCAGTGGGGATTCGGCGGAAACGTGTGATGGAGACCCGAGGGTGGGATGCCGCCGAACTGGCCAGACGAGAAAATTTTCAGGCACCACTGGACAAGAAGAGAGAAATAGCGGATCATATTCTTTCCAACGATGGGGAACCGGCGTTGCTCGGTAATCAAGTCCGCGAAGTTCTAACCACGGTTTTAGCGAGATTTGGGCGGATTTGTAATGGATAGTGTTCGTTAGCAGCACCTTATTGGGATTAAGTTTATTGCTCAGCAGTGCAGCAAGGATGGAGAAAAAGAGCGGCCATTCCTTTAGTTTTCATGGAAGATGACCGATAAGATAATTAAAGGTACAGCACCCGGTTTGGGGTATTCCCTCAGCACGAACCTGAACACCCCTACGTAACTTGGGATAAAACGGTGTCAGCCGGACCGTTAAACGTAATTTCGGCTTTATCGTAACGACTCAGTGCGGCATGTCGCGTCAAGGATTAATGGTCACTCAAACCTCACCCCTGATCGGCGTAATAACCCGCAGACTACATCATAAACAATTTACAAAGGAGAATCATTATGGCAAGAACCACCAAGAGTAAGAAGGCCGCCGCTGCGGCCGCAGCCGTCGCTGTGGAAGAAGAACCGAAGCAAAAACCCGAAGTTGCTGAAGCTCAAAGCCCCCTGCTGGACAATCTACCAGCGGAATCTAACGCGGAGATCCCCGCGGAAATTGGCGAGTCGCCCAGCCAGAATGGTCAAGCCCCCAAGGAGAACGGCGAAGTCGTCGCTGTGACCGAACCCGCCAAGCCGGAGGGGGATGTTAATGGAAATCAACAACCCGCACCCTCGGTGGATGGCGCCACGATGATCGGCTCGGCCATGGTGGGTATGGGCGGCGGGATCAGTGACGATGACGATGACGTTTACGATGATGAGACGCATCAGAAGTATGAACAGGTCAAACGCAGCGAACTGCATCTTATTGACCTGCAGAAAATGACGGTCAACGATCTGCACGAAATTTGCAAAAAAGAGGGAATTGACGAATACATCGGCCTGAAGAAACAGGAACTGGTTTTTAAGGTTCTTAAAAAGCGCATTACAGATAACGGCCTGATGGTCGGCGAAGGCGTGTTGGAAATTCTCCCTGACGGCTTTGGCTTCCTGCGCTCCCCGGAATATAACTACATTCCCTGCCCCGATGATATTTATGTTTCCCCTTCCCAGATTCGCCGCTTTGGCCTGCGGACGGGCAACATTATCACCGGCCAGATTCGCCCGCCGAAAGAATCAGAGCGCTACTTCGCCCTTTTACGTGTGGAAGCGATTAATTTTGAAGATCCCAACATGCTCACCGAAAAGGTGAACTTTGAAGATCTTACCCCGCTGCACCCCAACAAGCGCTTCTTCCTGGAGACCACGCCGGAAGAAATCAATATGCGTATTGTGGATATTGTTACCCCCATCGGCAAAGGCCAGCGCATGCTGATCGTGGCACCCCCGCGCACCGGAAAAACCGTGCTGCTTCAGAAAATTGCCAACGCCATTTCCACCAATCATCCGGAAGTGTATCTGATTATTCTGCTCATCGACGAGCGCCCGGAAGAAGTGACCGAAATGCAGCGCGCCACCAAGGCCGAAGTGGTCAGCTCCACGTTTGATGAACCGGCCAGCCGGCATGTCAGCGTGGCTGAAATGGTCATTGAAAAAGCCAAGCGCCTTGTGGAATACGGGCGGGACGTGGTGATTCTCCTGGATTCCATTACCCGTCTGGCACGGGCTTACAATACGGAAGTCCCCCACTCCGGAAAAATTCTCACCGGCGGTGTGGATGCCAACGCCTTGCAGAAGCCCAAGCGCTTCTTCGGTGCGGCCCGCAACATCGAAGAAGGCGGCTCACTGACCATCATTGGAACCGCTCTGGTGGAAACCGGCTCCAAGATGGACGAAGTTATTTTTGAAGAATTCAAAGGAACCGGCAACAGCGAACTGCATCTGGACCGCCGCCTGGTGGAACGTCGCACCTATCCCGCTATTAACATCGCAGCCAGCGGAACCCGTAAGGAAGAACTGCTGCTGGACAAGCGCGAGTTGGAATTGGTTTACCGCCTGCGGAAAGTCCTGGCCGACATGAACGCCATCGAAGCCGTGGAACTTCTGAAGAACCGCCTGGAAAAGAAGAAAACCAACGGCGAATTCCTCCTGACGATGAATCTGGATTAAGCGCGAAGCAGTTGGTGCCGTGCGAGCCGGATCGGACCGCATTTATTTTCCGCAACCGCGTTTCGCGTCAAGCCATGGCGCTGGCGCGTCAAGAGCGGTTGAGGGAAATAGCATAATCAGTGTAAATAGACCGCATCATCGGGTTTTATTGCGGGAATTTTGGCCGCTTTGGCTTTTACTTCGTCGGGATACAATGCGAACGACGGGGCGATTTCAATGGTGCAGTCCGGCGTGCCGTCGGGCTTGTGCGGTATTTTTATACCGGCCGCCTCCAGCCAGCGGCTGTTGCGCAGGGTGGTAATCTGCCTCGATGATTCAATG
>DAHXLH010000090.1:0-12171 GCA_027366115.1 Phycisphaerales bacterium | reverse complement strand
CAAAGGTGTAGTTATCGGTGACTGTCCCTGCCGCGTTGGTCAGGAACCGCACGGAATTATGGCCGTCGTAGCCATAAAAACTGGTCGTCCAGGTTCCGCTTATATTCTGCGTTTCACTGATGATCCAACGGCCCAGTGCGTAGCGGCGTGCCACGGCACCATTCTGGGTTTCTTCTACAACCTGTGAATATCCAGTTGGGTTATTCGCGTCCACTAAAAAAATTGTGGTCACGCCACTGACGGTTTCGGCAACTTTATTTCCGGCACCGTCGTAAACGATGTCGATACCATTCGATTGGCCCGCATCCCGCTTGACCAGATGATTCTGGCCGTCATAAACGAAGGTTACAGGGGACTGGTTACCGGTTACAGATTCAGTGGTATTTCCGTTGGAGTCATATTGATAGGTTGTCGTAACGCCGCCGCTGACTTCACTGGTCAGTTCGTCATTGGCGTTGTAGGTATCGGTAGCCGTGGAAACGCCCGCCACGCTGCTGGTGCGGCTCATGCGATTGCCGGTCAGGCTATATGTATATGTGATCGTCCCGTTGCCGCCCTGGCTGTCACCGGTGATTGTTTCGGATAACAGGCGGTACAAATTGTCATATTGATATGCGACCGTTCTGGTGTTGACCGTGCCATTCGGCAGCAGTTGCGTTTCCGTTACACCTGTGCGGTTACCTGCGTTATCCAGCGTGTAGCTGTAGCTGGCGAGCAATGTGCCATTGGCGTTCTTGACCACTTCATCAGTCAATCTGTTGAGCTTGTTGTAACTGTACGTGGTCACCACACCATTTGGCTCCGTGACACTGGCAAGATTGCCAACCAAATCATACCGGTAACTGGTCGTATTTGCACCTGCCGGCTCGCACTTGGTTCAATGACCAATGAGCAATTACCGGAGCGGTCATTGATCCCTGATCCGTGCCCATTTTAACTGGTTCCTTCACCACTTAGCTCGCCGACTTCTCGGTCCGCAAAAATTGTTTGCCTGGGAGCCTGTCCGAGTAATCGCAATCCCGGCCATTACTCGGACAGGCTCCTAACGGGCGTTGGGCGTTGGCGGACCGGAAAAATACCGTTCCACCGCCGACCGGTAGCGAAGGGGAATTTTCGCGTTATCCACCGGCTTGCTGCGGCCCCATCGCAGGGCAGTTGACGGCCCGGGATTTTGTCCGGATGGAATGTCGGTAACAATGGCATTTCCTGAATCCCCGACCTGATCTGCCAAATCGCTCTTGCCTGCACCCGAGCCGGTGTGGTTTGTACGTGATGTATTGTTGCCGGCACCGGAGCTATTGCCGTTAGTGTCATATCCTCTGCGTATTGCATCACTGCGGCCCGTTGCCAAAGCAAGATAATCTTCAAGTTGCCGATTTATGCGGTGCAACAGCGGTATGAAATTGCCTTTGGATGAAGCGTGAAGGGCGTGGGCCGCAGCCAATAACATGGTTTGGGTTTTAGTTCCGACACCGGGCAATCGGGCTGCCGCTAAGAGTTGCGCTTGCAAAGCTTCATCACCGTGCTTGCCCGTGCCTTTACTGTGAGGGTGATCTACGGGGCCGTGGTCTTTTATTTTTGCGGCCAAAAGCAAATGCGTTATGGCCCCTTTTATCTGCTTAATTGCGTCGATGGTTCGCTGCTGTGCTAAAAGCGGAGAACGGCCTTTCGGCATCGCATTTTGCCTGGCGGGGGTTCGCCGCATTTCTGTCGATGAATTGACCTCAGGCAGGTGGCGGGCCGGGGCTGTAACCGCCACTCCTGATGCCACCCGGGATGCTTTCTGCGACACTCCGGGGACGGCCCGTCCGCCGACATGGCGCACGACAGCTTGTCCGACTTCCGCGGTGATAACCAGGGCGATTACTAATAATCCATTCGCAGCCCAGATTCTTAAGTCAGCCGATGTGGAGAGTAAAATCCTGGTGTCCATCGCAGGCCGGCGCTGGCAACGATGCGCCGCGTCAAAAATAATCTCGGCATCGTGGCGGCCTGTCTCTCGAGCAGTTTCGGCTTTGGCCAGTAAGTCCGCGGCTGTGATAAATAATCCGGGCGTTTTGTATTGCTGTTCCAGAAACACCGCCGCATCAACGCCATTAGCCCATGTTCCAGTGAGCAACCGCACGGCGATGAACACGCAATTAAGAGACGCGACCGTGATAATTATCTCAAGCATCGTCCCGTGGAAGCACAGCATGACGGGAAGAATCGCCAAGCACAGAATAAGTCCCATGGCAATCGCTCCCGCAATTCGCCGTGCGAAAACCCGCCGATTCAACTCCCGGTGCGCAGCATCCAAAGCACGCATGAGCGTGCGTCGCGGAAAATCAGTTTTGGCGAAACTTTCCATTTGTTCTATTATAGGGTCTGCGGACCATGCGTGAACAATCAGCCAAGTTCTGTCTCGCGTGGACCAGGAGTAGGCAATGAAGGGTTTTGACAGGCGATTGCTTTTTCCGGCGCTGTTATTGGTTGCGCTTTGTGCGGGATGCAGCCAGACAAATTACCCGACAACGCCGGATTCCGCACTCCCGAGATTAGGCCGGGGAGACGTGGGCACCGGAGAAACTATCGCCAGCCCGCAGCCCGGATCCTCGGTGCCACCGTACTATCAGGAGATAGGAGGAGGGTTTCGGAAACAGTACTGCGAATCGCGCGCCGATATCGGAAGCATGGGCAACTAGCGTTTAAGGGTGCAAGCTATTGGCCGCAAGCAGTCGCCACAAAGTGTTCACGACAAAATGTTCACGACAAAAATTGGCTTTATCTGGTACTGCGGCTAAAATTTGCCTGTGGTGCCAATAAGCTGCGGAGGTAATAGCCATGCACACGCGTCAGTTAGGTAAAACGGGTTTAACCGTCAGTTGTGTCGGCCTGGGCTGCATGCCGATGTCGGTGCCGGCCACACGGCCGTCGGAACAGGAGTCCATTCGGGTGATTCATCATGCCGTGGATTGTGGCATAACGCTTATTGATACTGCTGATAGTTACTGCCTGGATGATTCGGAGCCGGGCCATAATGAACGCCTGATAGGCAAAGCCCTCGCGGAACTGCCGCCGGCAAAGCGCGACAGCCTGGTGGTGGCCACCAAGGGTGGATTGGTGCGCCCCGGCGGCCGGTGGGAACGCGACGGATCCCCGAAGCACCTGCGGGCGGTCTGTGAGGCCTCTCTGAAGAATCTTCGCACCTCATGTATAGCGCTGTATCAATATCATCGCATTGATCCCAAATATCCGGTGGCGGAGAGTTTGGGTTGCTTGAGGGAAATGCAGCGGGAAGGCAAAATCCGCTTTATTGGTGTGAGTAATTTTTCGGTTATGGAATTGGAAGCTGCCGAGGCCGTCGTGGATATTGTCAGCGTGCAAAATCAATATTCCCGTAAACATCGCGATCCGGAAACCGATGGCGTATTGGGGTATACCAAAGCGAAAAATTTGGCTTTTCTCGCGTGGAGTCCGCTCAACGGCATCGGCGGGGCCAAGACGCTGGGGTATTTTGAACCATTGCTGGAAAGTATGGCGGCGTCGCATCATGTCTCCATTTATCAGGTGGTACTGGCATGGCTGCTTTCCCAGGGGCCGCAGGTCATTCCTCTTCCCGGAGCCAGCCGCCGGGAAAGCATTGAAGATTCGGCAAAAGCTTGTCAGTTGAAGCTGCGTCCGGAAGAAATTGAAGCCTTGAACGGCCAAGCGGTTGCGGGATAAAGTGTTTGTGTAACGGAGCTTGTGTGTCAAATAATCATCACTGGATGCTGGCGTGCGTGGAGGATTCTTCCCGCGTTATTGCAGAATTATCCGCGCAACTGCCCCAAATTACGACGATCGCTGAAATGGTGACATCCGCTTTGCTGAACGGAAAAAAATTGCTGACCGCCGGCAATGGCGGCTCGGCGGCGGCGGCTTTGCATCTGGCGGAGGAATTAACGGGTCGCTATTCTCGGGCCGATCGCAGGGCACTTCCGGCCATTTGTCTTGCAGCCGATGGTACCGCCTTAACTTGTATCGCCAATGACTGGGATTTCGCGAGTGTATTTTCCCGCCAAGTGGAGGCCTTCGCCCAAAGTGGTGATGTGTTGGTAGTATTTTCCAGCAGTGGTAATAGTGAAAATCTTATCCGGGCGTGCCAGATTATGCGGCAGCGGGGGGGAAGGTCATTGGCCTCTTGGGCAAAGGCGGCGGAAAAAATATGGCCCATTGCGATCAGGCTTTGGTTATTAACAGTTCGCGGACAGCCGCGATACAGGAATCGCATGAGGTGGTATTGCACCTGATACTGGAATATTTGGAAAAATATTGTGATTAGCACTGTCAGGCCTGTAACTCAGGATACTGATTTACAGGCCTGACAGTGCTAAAGATCTGATTGGCTTTTCATACGTATCCTTGCCTGCGGTAATTTGGGTATAATAAAGCCCAGGATTTGAGGTGGTGCCTATGCGCCCAGCGTTAAAAATTTGGATTTGCAGGCGGAGATCGTTCTGGTGCGCGTTATTACTGCTGGTGGCGATGGGAATTATTACCGCGTCCCCTGCCACCGAAGCTTTTCCCGCGGATGGAGTGGCATCCGGGGGGCAAGCTCCGCTGATCCTGCCCTTTCATATTGGCAAGCCTGCCGCGGGGCCAAGTAAGCCAAACGCAAGCTTGGTCGCTCCAGGGAATGCGGCCTGGGGACGGAAATCAGAATTTAATATGATGGGTTGGCCATGGGTGAAGACCCTTAAAGCCACATCACAGCCATCCCAGCAACAGATCAATGCGGATCTGCAAGATGTGCTGAAAGGCATGAGCACCAGCGCCCGGCGGCTCAAATTGGCGAACGCCGGTGTTAAGACGCAGGTGGTGCAAAAACGCATTATTACGCGACTGGATCAGCTTATTAAAATGGCTGAGCAATCGCAGGGAAAAAGCTCAGGGCGGCAGAAGCAGAAATCGCAGCAACAGCAATCCATGTCTATGCAGCAATCTCAGGGGCCTAATAACTCACCGATGACACCGAGCCAGGCGGCAAAAAAATCATCCATTCCCAGCGGGGGAGTGATGAATCCCGGCGATTTGAAAGCATTTAACTCCAATAAGCGCCAATGGGGCAATCTGCCACCACGGGAACGCAACATGATTCTCAACGCCCTGCGGCATCAAACGCTGCCCCAGTACAAATCTCTGGTGCGGCAATATTATGAATCGTTGGCGAAACTTAATAAGTAACCGTCTTCCGGCTTCCGCGACCATCTTCGTTGAGGCATCCTGCGCCCGGTTGTTACTGCGGCGTGTAGTCAACAAAAGTAGCCAGGAGCACTGGAAATTTTTGTGCAAAGTCGTTATGAAGGAGATAGCTTGAAACTCCGGCGGAATCACTTTGGGGCACCGTCAGGGTTTTAATGAACCTAACGCTGGAGACCCATCATGGCCAATGCGGTAAATTCATCACCATCCGGTACCGACGGTACATCTGAGCAACGTCGCATCACCGACGAGAAAGCGGCACCGCTGTGGCGTGCCTGGGGGCCGTATTTGGCCGACCGGGCATGGGGAACCGTCCGCGAGGATTATTCCGCGGATGGTAACGCCTGGAACTACTTCACGCATGATATGGCCCGCAGCAGAGTCTACCGCTGGAGCGAAGACGGCATCGGCGGAATCAGCGATGATCAGCAGATACTTTGTTTTGCGCCGGCGTTCTGGAATGGCCACGATCCGATTTTGAAAGAACGCATGTTCGGCCTGACCAATGCCGAGGGTAATCATGGCGAAGACGTAAAAGAATACTGGTTTTATCAGGACAATACGCCCTCACACGCCTATATGAAGATGACTTACCGCTACCCTCATGCGGCCTTTCCCTACTTGGAACTTGTGGAAATAAATCGTCATCGTGACCGCAATCAGCCGGAATATGAATTGGTGGATACGGGTGTATTTTGCGATAACGCCTTTTTTGATATTCAAATCCAATACGCCAAGGCGGACACGCACCACATTCTTTTCCGGTGTGCGGTGAAAAATTGCGGCAAAGAGGCGGCCGATCTGCATGTTCTGCCTACGCTCTGGTTTCGCAATACCTGGTCTTGGGATGCGCAGCCCGGAAAAGAGCCGGTGATTCGATTGCACGGCCAATCTGATTCCGGTGATGTTGTTCTGCAGGCGGATCATCCGGAACTGGGGCGATATCATTTATATTGCCGTGACGTGATGGAAACGCTTTTTACCTTTAATGAAACCAATCGGCAGAAGCTTTATGGCGTGGCTAACACGCATCCGGCCGTCAAGGATGCGTTTCATGAATATTTGGTGGATGGCCATCATACGAAGGTGCACCAGCAGCCGCTTGGCACCAAAGCCGCCACGCATTACCACTGGCACCTGGCACCGGGGGAAACACAGGTGGTCGAAGTGGTGCTGGTGAAAGGTGAACTTGCCGATCCATTTAAGGATTTCAACGAAGTCTTTGACCGACGTAAAGCGGAGGCGGATGCGTTCTACGCCGACATGCTTCCCAAGACCTGCAACGAGCAATATCGGCAGATTCAACGCATGGCGATCGCGGGGGTTTTATGGAGTAAACAGTTTTATAACTAGGATGTGCGTCAATGGCTGAAAGGCGACGGCGATTTCCCCGCACCGGCGCAACGTCTTAGTGGCCGCAACAGCACCTGGCGCCGCGTGAAAGCGCATGATGTTATTGTCATGCCGGATAAATGGGAATATCCGTGGTTTGCCGCATGGGATTGGGCCTTTCACTGTCTGACCTTATGCTATGTTGATATTGACATGGCTAAAAGCCAACTGGAACTGGTCTGTTCGGAACGCTTTCAGAACCTCTCCGGGCAGTTGCCCAGCTATGAGTGGGCCTTTGGTGATGTGAATCCACCGGTGCAGGCGCTGGCGGCCTGGCGGGTGTACAACAAGGAAAAACGGACAAATAATGGTGTGGGCGACCGGGCTTTTCTCGAGCGGGTGTATCACAAACTGCTGTTGAATTTTGTCTGGTGGGTCAATCGCAAGGATAGTCATGGCCAGAACGTATTTGAAGGTGGTTTTCTGGGCTTGGATAACATATCGCTCTTTGACCGCAGTGAGAAACTCCCTAACGGCGAGAAGCTCGAACAAGCGGACGCCACCGGCTGGATGGGGCTGTTTTGCCTCAATATGATGATGATCGGCTTGGAGTTGGCGCAGCATGATCCGGTTTACAGCCACCTGGCGGTGAAATTCTTTGATCATTTTCTGGCCATTTCCAAGGCGATTAATGGTTCCATGCGGGCCGGGGAAGGATTGTGGGATGAACAGGACGGATTTTATTATGACAAAATCACCATGGCCGGGGGACAGCGTATACCCCTGCGGCTGCGCTCCAACGTGGGACTGACTCCGCTGTACGCGGCGCAAGTGCTGGAGAAAAAGTGGATTGAAAATCTGCCTGCTATAAAAGATCGTCTGGAATCCGAAGAATTTCGGCAACAGGTCAAAGACCGGACAGTCGGCTGTACCTGGAGCGCCGATGGTTCTCAATGCCTGCTAAGTATCTGCCACGGTGAGCGGTTGAAGCGGGCGCTGGCGCGCGTGGTGGATGAAAATGAATTTCTTTCGCAATATGGGCTTCGCTCGTTGTCACGCCATTATCTCAATGACCCCTATCGCCTGCGCATTGATGGCATTGAGCGGATGGTGCAGTATGAACCGGCGGAGTCACATGATGGCGCTTTCGGCGGCAATTCCAATTGGCGCGGCCCCATCTGGTTCCCCACGAGTTATTTGTTGATCACCTCCTTGCGAACTTACAATCGCTTTTATGGCGAAAATCTTAAAGTGGCTTCCCCGGGTAAGCCGGGCGAGGAGATTAATCTTCTGCAGCTATCGGAAGAACTCGCGCGTCGCATGATTTCTATATTTATGCGGGATGACAAGGGCCACCGTCCCGTATTTGGCGGGCAGAAGATGTTCCAAGATAACCCTTTATGGAAAGATTTTATCTTATTCCATGAATACTTTCAGGGAGATAACGGCGCTGGCATCGGTGCTTCCCATCAGACCGGTTGGACGGCGTTGGTGGTGCAGCTTATTGATTATGTGGCTCGGACCTATCCACGAAGCGGCGGGTAACGCCGACGGTGGAAATATTCCCGCTCCATGCAGGCGGGGCGAAGGCATGGCAAGAAAGGGAGTCGGACCTTACGTGTGATAGTCAGCGTTAATGGTGATGTATTCACGCGATAAGTCGCAGGTGTACACCCGGCAGGTGCCTTTGCCCCCCGCACCGAGATTCAGCGTAATATCAACTTCGGATTGCTGCATAACTGCTTGAATCTCGGGTAAGGAAGCGTCGGTCGGCTGGCCATTGCGAAACACCGTTACTTTTCCCACTTGGCACTGCGCTTTATCAGGATTCATTTTGGCTCCGCTATATCCGGCGGCGCTGACAAACCGGCCCCAGTTCGGATCGCCGCCGTGAATCGCGGTTTTCACCAGAGGACTATTGGCAATGGCCATGGCGGCCCGCCGGGCGTCGGCATCCGTGGCGGCGCCAAGAACGCGCACGGTGACAAGCTTGGTGGCCCCTTCACCATCAGCGGCGATTTGCCGGGCCAGAGAATCGCATAGCTCTTCCAAGGCGCGCGAAAAGGTGCGCCAAGACTGCGTACCTGGCTCAATGCGAGGGTTTTCCGCCATCCCATTGGCTAACACCGCAAAGGTATCGCTGGTGCTGGTGTGCTGATCCACTGTGACACAATTAAATGTGCTGTCGGCGGTATCCCTTACGGCGGTGCGCAGGGCGGATGGGCTGATCGCGGCGTCGGTGGCGACATACGCCAGCATGGTAGCCATATTTGGGGCAATCATGCCGGAACCTTTGCAGCATCCCGCAAGAGTGATCGTCCGCCGACCTGATTTAATTTGTGTAAAAGCGGTTTTGGTTTTCAGATCGGTAGTAAGAATGCCATGCGCAAATGCGTCGCCGTGCTCGGCGGAGTCTCCGATGTGTAATGTCAGATTGTCAATTCCCCGCCGAATGTTTTCCATGGGCAGAAAGTGCCCAATCACGCCGGTGCTCGAAGGCAGCACGTTTCGAGTTTGCATGACAATACCGCGGTTTGTGAGAACTTCGGCGCTGCGTTCACACATTTCCCGCGCATCAGCCAGACCGCGCTTTCCCGTGCAAACGTTGGCGCAGCCGCTATTGATGATGCACGCGCTTACGTTACCGCCGCGAATATGCTCTCTACCCACAACAACTGGAGCGCCCACGACCTTATTAGTGGTGAACACCGCTGCCGCTGTGGCCGGAACGCGGCTTACCAGCATGGCTAAATCGGGCTTGCCGGATTCCTTGATGCCGCAGTGCATGGCACCCGCGAGAAACCCTTTCACCGCTGTAATACTTTCATTGCCCATGGTTGATTAATTCCTTGATAAATTATTATTCTCTGAACTGCCCGGCGCCAATGCACAAATACAGCACCGCCATCCGCACCGCCAGACCGTTGCTTACCTGCCGTAGAATAGCCGATTTTTCACCGTCCGCCGCGCCACTTGTAATTTCCAGGCCCCGGTTCATCGGGCCGGGGTGCAGCACCAGCACATCGGGCCGACAGCGTTTTAATCGTTCATCATTGAGGCCGAAATAGCGGCTGTATTCCCGCACGCTGGGAAATGCCGCGCTGGTCAGTCGTTCAAACTGCACGCGCAACATGTTAATAACATCCACCTCGCCGAGAATGGAGTCAAAATCATGCGTGACCTGCACGCCAAATTCAGCAAAGGCCGACGGACACAGCGTGGTGGGACCCACCAGCGTGACTTTTGCGCCCAGTTTGGTCAACGCCCAGAGATTGCTGCGGGCCACGCGCGAATTGGCGATGTCACCCACGATGGCCACGTGCAGATCGCTGATTTTTTTACCGCGCCGCTGGCAGGCTTCCCGCATGGTAAATAAGTCCAGCAGCCCCTGCGTGGGATGTTCATGGCTACCGTCACCGGCGTTAATAACGCTGCATTGCACCGTGCGGCTAAGCACCTCGGGCGCACCGCTGCTGCGATGGCGGATAATAATGGCATCCACGCCCATGGCCACAATGCTCCGGGCGGTATCGATGAGCGTTTCGCCCTTGCTGACCGAACTGGTGGAGACGGAAAAATCGACCACGTCGGCGCTCATACGTTGTGCGGCCAGGCGGAAACTGGTTCTCGTTCGCGTGGAATCTTCAAAAAAAAGATTCACCACAACTTTGCCGCGCAGGGCCGGCACTTTTTTGATACTGCGCGTGGAAACTTCCTTCAGCGCCTCAGCGGTATCCAGCACGGTCAGAATTTCCTCTCTGGAAAGCGATTCCAGTGTCAGAAGATGCGGGCGAGTCCAGGTCGGGCTTGATGTCATAAGCCAACTCCTGCAGCGGTCGGTGCGGCGGAATTCACCACCACGGCATCATCAGAATCAATGGGCTTTAAACTCACGCGTACGCGGGATTCATCTGGAATTTCCAGGCGGCGGCCGACAAAATCCGCGGAAATTGGATACTCTCTTCCGCCGCGATCCACCAGCACCGCCAGACGGATAAACTGCGGCCGGCCAAAATCCACCAGAGCATCCAGGGCGGCCCGCACGCTTCGCCCGGTGTGCAGCACATCATCCAGCAGCAGCACGGCACGATTATCAATGCGGAAATTCATTTCCGTTCCCATGGGAATAATGATGGATCGATTTCCCACAACATCATCGCGGTACATGGTAATATCCAGTGCCCCCACATCCGGATTCCGCCCGGTTTGTGCATAAATCGCCGCGGCAATTCGCTGGGCCAGTATTTCGCCCCGGCGGCGTATGCCCACCAGAGCCAAGGGTGCACCGGACATAAGTTCGCCAGCGGCCAGAATCTGTTGAGAAATCTGTCTTACCGTCTGTGCAACATCTTCAGCGGCCATGACTTTCTGCATGTCCTTGAGATTACCCGTTGATGCGCTGCGGAGCAAGTTATGAAAACTTTTTCAGAGCTCTGCGCCAGGAAAATCAAAAGGGCCGGCTGTTTTGCCGGCCCTTTGTTTTTGTGTAACCGCTGAGGCCCTGTAGGCTGTGGGCCAATTAATCGCGCTGATTTCCGAACATCATCAGCAGGAACAGGAACAGATTAATGAAGTCCAGATACAAATTAAATGCAGCGCTAACGGCCGCTTTTTGGCTCACTTGGCTGCCGTCGGGTCCGGCCAGGTACATAAACTTGGCTTTTTGAACATCGTAGGCGGTCAGTGCGACAAACACCAATACGCCCACCACATTAATAAGCGACTGCAATCCGGAACTATGCATGAACCAATTGGCGATCATGGCGATAATCACACCCCACAGCGCCATACCGGCATAATGGCCCAAGCCGGTTAAATCGCGCTTGGTGACGTAGCCGTATAAGGCCATGGAGCCGAACGTGCCGGCGGTGATAAAAAACGTGGACGCGATTGACGCCTGGGTATAAATCAGAAAGAGGATGGAGAACGTCAACCCCGTCATGGCACTGTAGGCCAGAAAGAGCAGCGTGGCCAAGCCGGCACTCATACGATTTAAGCCGGCGCTAAACCATATAACCAAGCCGAACTGCGCGATTATCACAATCCAGAATCCCCCACGCGCGAGGCTGTCAACAAATTTGGTGTTCTCTGAAACAAGTAACGCCACAATTCCGGTGATCAGCAGTCCGACGGTCATCCAGCCGAATACCCGGCTCATAAAATGCCGCTGTTCCAATGTGTCGGACCGCACGCCGGGGACCAGCGAATCGTTGTATCCGGAACCGGAGGAATTAAAAAACTGACCCATAAAACTTTCCTTTTCCTATCACTACAGCCAATAGGCCCGCACCGCAAACGCCTTGTCCGACGCCGGCCATGGCAAACTCATTGCGGCTATTATACGTATCCGCAACCGCTTTGTTTATAACACAAAGTATGAAAAAATTAAAAAATTGCATTACTTTTGACTCTGGGGCCATAATACGGTACAAATAACCATTGTTTTATGCTTGGGGCCATAAGGCCACCGGCAAAGGTTTTCAGGAGCATTGACTATTAGCCATCACGGTTTGCGTTGCAACGAACAGATTCGCATATCTCCGGTTCGCCTGATTAGCGAAAATGATGATCAAGTGGGCATTATCCCGCTGCTTGAGGCTTTGCGCCTCGCGCGGG
>DAHXLH010000269.1:0-13465 GCA_027366115.1 Phycisphaerales bacterium | reverse complement strand
AAATCAATCAGGTACGGTTTGCCATCCGATCCGAAAAGAATATTTTCCCGCTTATTGGTATCCACATACGCAATATGCCGCCGGTGAATGGCATCGAGAAGAGCCTCCAGCCGATTGAAAAAATCCGCCCCCGGCGCAAATTCCGGCTTCAGATCATCCCCCGGAATAAATTCATGGACATATCCCGTCGGCCCAATTTCCCCCATAAATAACGGTACCCCCTCCAAACCATCCAGCGCCCTGAAAACCGCAATTTCATGCCGCGCAACGATTCCTCCCAACCATTGCATCGGCACGCCAAACAGCGGAAATGTCCGCTGCAATTTAACGACTGCTTGCTGCGGCACTCGCTGCTTACCGCTGTCGCCACCACCAGCATCCGCCCCATCGCCAACCCGCTGATAAAGCCCCGTCGCCGCAAAAAAATCATGCTTAAACAATTTCACAAACTCAAAGCGGCACCCCATAGCCATCACCGCCCGCGGCAAATGCCCATACCCCAACGCAAAAAAGCCCGCCGGCGCCCGCCGCCCCCGCTTCAATTCCATCCCTGCTTGTATGTGCTTCGGTTCCATCGGGCACAAGTATATCCCAAAATGGCATTTTGGTTAGGTGCACGGGATTGAAGGTATTGAACCGCGAATCGCCCGGGTATCAGGCTGCGGCCCGATAGAACAGGTGAATTTAGAGAGGTGTACAGTAGAGCAAATAAGGCTGGAACATATAAGCGTGGCTGTCGCCGGAGCGAGAAAGTTCCACCTGCGATCTACTGCTCTGCTCTCTCTAATGCTCTAGCCCCAATCGCGCGAAGTTAAGATTTCAAATTTGAGATTTTTACGAACCCCGGCGTTTATCCGCGCGATCCGCGTAATCCGCGGTCTTTTTTTGCAACCTACTTGGCGATCAACGGAAATTGTTCCGGATGCAGAATCTGGTCCAGTGACAGGTCAACATCAAGGGCCGGCCAATACAGGTGCGTGCCATGATATAACTCAACAGCAAAAATTTGCTCCATTGTGGCCGACCGGAACCATGGAAAATCATCGAAGGCAAGGAAATATTCCGCTCCATTCACCATCAACCAGAATCCATGCGGCGACAGGTTAAGTACTTCAGGATTTGAAGTGCCGATGCCAGTGTTCGCGGATCTCATTTTGTCGCTCCTGTATAATCTTTCGCAATTCATTTATCGCCGTCGGATCAAGCCCTTGGCTAGATGCCCGCTCAATTTCAGGCTCAAGCCAAAATTTGGCTTCGCCATCGGGCGAAATAACATGCACATGCAACCGCGGCTCTTCTCTCGAAAAGAAATAAAATCGATAGCTGCGGTGTCGAAAAATCGTCGGACTCATCAAGACGATGCTACCAGATTGATGACTGCAACTCAATTTTATGTCCGGTCTTCTTTCCACTATTGGGCCTTCCGATTTCCATATCACACGACCGTTGGATACCCGCCGGCTCATCCGTTACCACGAATATCAACACTCCCCAATTTACGCGGCCAACCGGCCGGTGTCGAGAAATGCGTATGAGGCCTCGATGCACGGAAGCCCCGTATTTATCCGCGTGATCCTCGGTCTTTGTACAACCTCTCTTGGTTTGAATCGCGCCTGCGGATGGGGTCCCCAGCCCGAGGGGCGTCGCAATTTGTCGGGCGGGACCGGAATAACAATAAATCGGCGGCAAATCCCACCGTTTTGTCCTGACGCGGCGGGATACCTATGGGCTGCGCTCCACCACCGGCAAAGCCGGCGGCTATGTGAAGTTTCCGTGCACGGCAGTGCGACCCGGAACCATTGTTACTCCCGCCCACCTGCTGCCAATTCCACCTCATGGACATTACGCTCTGCGGCCAGCATAATCTGTTCTATGAAAAGTTCGCACACTTCCAAAACGGGCGGTTCCTCGAGAAAAAGAGCGTCGCGGGTTGTTTCGTCGCCCCGATCCCAAGCCAATGTGCGAACTACCACCGGCAAAACTGCCCGGCAAAGTACCCCGCATGGCTTACGCATTGCGGCTATTGATATCGGCACCAACAGTCTGCACATGGTCATTGTGGAAGTCACCGAAACCATGGGCTTTAAGGTGTTAAGTTCGGAAAAGGAATTGACGCAACTGGGCCGAGAATCGCTGGTTCGCCACCTTCTGCCGCGGCTCGCCATGACCCATACGCTGGGCGTGTTGAGCCGATATATGCGCGTAGCGCAAAGTCTGGAGTGCGATCGCGTTCTGGCGTTCGCAACCAGTGCCGTGCGGGAAAGTGTCAATGGCGGCGATTTTGTCCTGATGGCCAAGACCCAACTGGGACTGGATATCAGGGTAATCAGCAGTCAGGAGGAAGCTCGGCTGATCTATCTGGCAGTTCGGCAGGCTGTGGGCATGGAAGAAGGACCGGCTCTGATTATTGATATCGGCGGTGGGTCGGCGGAATTAATTGTTGGGACTCCCGATAAGGCATTATTGCTGGAAAGCCGCAAGCTTGGTGCCAGTCGGCTTACCCAGCAGTTTATTCAACATGATCCACCGAACAAAGCGGAACTGCGCGAATTGCATAAACACATTCACCTTACTCTTAAGGGCCTGATTTCCCGCATTCGCTCTTTGCACCCGGCCAAGTTTATCGGCACATCAGGAACTTTGGAAAATCTTGCCGCCCTGTGCGTCGGGCAACATGATCAGGAAGTGGCGCGGCACCGCGTAAATAGCGAAATGCGGTATGAAGATTTTGAGGTTATCTACCGCCGCCTTATCCGCTCCACGCTTAAGGATCGCCTCAAAATGCCGGGACTGGATCCCGGCCGCGCGGGACAAATCATTTCCGGCGCGGTGCTGGTGAATTATCTCTTTGAACAATTGGATATTCCGGTTATTGAAATCTCGGATCGGGCGATGCGGGAAGGCATGATCATTGATTACATGCAAACCCATTGGCCCAAGGTGCGGCTATCGGTTGAAATTACCGAGCCGCGCCGCCGCAGCGTTATCGAGCTGGGCCGCCGCTGTAATTACGATGAGAATCATCATCAGCAGGTTGCAAAACTGGCCTTAAGTATTTTTGACCAGACCACGCGGCTGCATCATCTGGAGCAGCGCCATCGGGAATCCTTGGAGTATGCGGCGATGCTGCATGACATCGGATGGCACATCGGCCACAGCGGCCATCATAAACACAGCTATTACCTGATTAAAAATGGAGATTTAGAAGGTTTTTCACCGGTAGAGCTGGAAATTATCGGCAACGTGGCCCGCTACCATCGGCGAAGCATGCCCAAAAAAAGCCACGAGGCATATATGTCCCTGACGCTGGCGGAACGCCTTGTGGTAGATAAATTGGCAGCGATTTTGCGCGTGGCCGATGGCATGGATCGCGGCCATTATAAAAATGTGCAGCGTGTACGCCTGTCCCTGCGCAATAGTAGAGCCGCATTCGCCCTGACCACGCAAGCTGATTGCGAACTGGAACTCTGGGCCGCCCGCCACAAGGCTGATATGTTTGAAAAAGTATTTAAAGTGCAAGTAGAACTCTCCGCCCGCCAACAGAAGTTGCCGGCTTGATTTAGAGACGTTGGATCCAGGCAGGGCGCGGGAATCCCTAAAATGGCCGACTCTAAAATGGCCGACGATAGGCACTGGCGATTTTCCCGCGTATAATACCCAAGATTGTAATGGAAACGGCGGATATATGCACCGGCTTAGTAGACATTCTCCAGCGATTACAGCTATTTCATGCCTCATGGCGATGATATGGATACCCGCTGCGCAGGGGGTCAATGCCACCCAGGCACCGGAAGCCGTTACCTGGATTGGCCGGTTATTGGCAATTCCGGCGGCAACGTTTCACGCTTCAGCAAAGCAGCGTAGGGCGAGTGTGACCCTCCCTTCCGCAAGCCGCAATGCGCCCCCATGGGTGCCGCACGCATTAAGTTTATGGGCAATAGCCAGCGTTCATGTAATTTATGCGTGGCAGCATGGTTGCCCAGCCAGAACAGTCGAAACATACGTTAAGATCTCCCCCCGTTGTCGCCCTAATCCACTGACAGCCCGTTCGAGCGCCGCGGCACCGCAAGCTGATTTTCTGCGCGTGCTGGCCCCCCGCCCACCGCCATCCATGCTCTAATTCCACAGCATCGCGTAGCGTATTTTTACCGTCACATTCGGGCGCACTTATTTCTATCAGTATCAACCAGAGGGTTTTATGGTTACAGAATTTCTCAATAAATCCATGACGAAAATTTTCGGCTCCCGCAACGGCCGCTTGATTAAATCCTACCGCCAGCGGGTGCTGGCCATTAATGCCTTTGAACCGGCCATACGTGTGCTGACCGATGCGCAAATGCGGGCCAAGGCGGAGGAGCTGCGCAAACGCATGGCGGACGGTGAATCAGATATGGCGCTTTTGCCGGAAGCCTTCGCCTTAATGCGGGAATCCATGGATCGCAATATCGGTTTGCGCAATGCCTTTAATCCGGCCTATCCCTTTGACTCTGGCAAACTTCCCGCTGAAGCGCAAAGCCAGTACCAGCAGATCAAGGCCAAATGCGTCGGCGAACATGATTGGCGTTTTGTGGAAATTCCTCCGGAACTCTATCAGGCCATTCGTGATTGCGTGCCTGATGCCCGACCTCCTTACCGCGCTCGGCCGTTTGATGTGCAGCTAATCGGCGGCATGGTTTTATACGATGGAAAAATCGCGGAAATGGCCACCGGTGAAGGCAAAACATTTGTAGCCCCGCTGTCGTGTTTCCTCATGGGGCTGTCCGGCAAGCATTGCCATGTGGTCACGGTCAATGATTATCTGGTGCGCCGCGATGCGGCGTGGGTGGCTCCGGCTTTTTATGCTCTGGGCATGTCCGTGGGATTTGTGCAATCTCACATGGACAATGAGCCGCGGCAAAAGGCGTATCAGTGCACCGTAACCTACGGCACCAACAGTGAATTCGGCTTTGACTATCTGCGCGATAACATGAAACAGTCCCTTGCCGAACAGGTACAGGGACCGCTGGATTTCGCCATTGTTGATGAAGTTGACAGCGTGCTCATTGATGAAGCCCGCACACCGTTGATTATCAGCGGGCCGGCACATGATGATTCCCCACGCTATCGGCAGGCCGATGAAGTGACGCGCAAACTCATCGCCGCCCAAAAGCCGTGGGACATAGCCAACGCCCGCGTGGAGTCACTCAAGCGAAAAATCAAAGGTTCTGAAGGTGATATGAAACTGGCGCGCGGGGATGCCGGGAAAATCTCAGCCCTTCAAACATCCATCACTGAAGGGCAGAAAGAATTGGAAGTGGCTGAAGCGGAGTTGGCCAAACAAGTGCAACTCTATGAAGTGGAATTGGACCGCAAAAGCGCCCACTTGACCCACGAGGGAATCCGCAAAGCGCAGGAATTTGCCGGCGTCGGATCATTTTATGTCGGCGGCAACATGGATTGGCCGCACCTGCTCGAGCAGTCTTTGCGAGCGCATGTCGTCTATGAAATCGACAAAGACTATGTGGTGCAAAAAGGTGAAGTGATTATCGTGGATGAATCCACGGGCCGCTTGATGGTGGGCCGGCAATGGAGCGATGGTTTGCATCAGGCGGTCGAGGCGAAGGAACGTGTTACGGTAAAACCCGAAACGCAAACCATGGCCACGATCACACTGCAGAACTTTTTCAAACTATACAAACGCATCGCCGGCATGACCGGTACCGCGATGACTGAATCCGAAGAATTCGGAAAAATATACTCTCTGGAGGTGGTGACGATTCCCACCAACCGTCCCCTGATGCGGCAGGATTTTGAAGATCTCATTTTCATGAATGAAAATGCGAAATGGAACGCGATTGTCGAACAGATCAAGGAAGTAATTGAACGTGGGCAGCCCGTGCTGGTCGGCACCACCAGTGTGGAAAAATCCGAGCGGCTTTCGCATATTCTCACACAGCAACATGCCATAGAACATGAAGTGCTCAACGCGAAAAATCATGAACGCGAAGCGGAAATTATTGCCAAAGCCGGCACGCAGCAGGTCAACAAACTTGGTCAGACCGTCGGACGCGTGACCATCGCCACGAACATGGCGGGCCGCGGCACGGATATTTCCCTTGGCTCCGGCGTGCTGGAAGCGGGCGGTTTATTTGTACTGGGCACCGAACGCCATGAATCGCGCCGTATCGATAACCAGTTACGCGGGCGCTCCGGACGCCAGGGTGATCCGGGTATGTCGCGATTTTTTCTCAGCCTTGAAGATGAACTCATGCGGTTGTTCGCCGGTGATTTCATGCTCAAAGCCCTGCAGAGTCTGGGCATGAAAGAAGATGAAGCCATTGAACACGGCATGGTCTCCAAGGCCGTGGCCCGCGCGCAAAAGAAAGTCGAAGAACGCAACTTTGGCATACGAAAAAACCTGCTGGAATATGATGAAGTTCGTAATTATCAACGCAATTTCTTTTACACGTCCCGTCAGGCCATTCTGGAGGGGCGAAACCTGCAGGAAATTATTTTCGACACCATCGGTGATTCGGTGCGCGATGCGGTGGGGCATTATCTCGATAGAGACTATGTCGCGACATGTGTGGCCGAGTGGGTGCGCTTAACCTTTAATACAGTCATTGATCCGCAGGATTTACGGGATACGGAATTGGCCGTTCTGGAAATGACCATTAAAGATAAGGCCCGTGAAGATGCCCGCAGTAATATTCACAGCGCCATATCGGAATTTATGGATCCCGACGCCCATCCCGAAGATTACGATTATGCCGGCATGTCCTCGTGGGCAATGAGTCAATTCAAAGTTCAAATAAGCCAGACGCAATTAAAGAAAATGCAGCGTGATGAAATTATCGATACGCTGGTGGAAAAGGCCCTGGATCTTATTGATCATAAGGATGTCAGCCCATTGGCCAAATACCTGGTGAAGGGCTATGCGCAACAGCAATTAGCGCAGTGGGCCAATGATAAATTTGAATTCAATATTTCCGTGGAGGACCTGACGGGAAAAACGCAGGATCAGGCGGTTGAATTAATTCTTAATAACGCCCGGCAGGCCTACCAGCAGCGGGAAATAAGTTACCCGGTTGATTACGCGCTGGAAGCCACGATCGGAGCCGGTGGTATCGAAAATGTGTACGCTTCTGAGCAGTTGGCGGTTTGGGTAAAGGCCAAATTCGGCGCACCCATCTCCGGCGATGAGATCCGAGCGCTGCCGGTGGAGGCCTTGCGGAAACGGCTCATAGATATTTCGCGCCAAGCCAATGAAACCATTGATCAGCAGATTCATGAGGCTGTGGCCAAACTTCAGGAATCGCGCATGCTCTCGGCCTGGGTGTCAGACCGGTTTGTCACACAAGCCTCAGCCGATGAATTTGATGGTGAACCACCCGAGGAACGCCGCGAGCGCATCGCCGAACTGGCGCATGCCTTCCTGCGGCGCGAACTAACAGAGTTGGAACGCACCGTGCTTTTGCAGATTTATGATGTCACATGGAAAGACCATCTGTACGCCATGGATCAACTCCGTGACACCATCGGCTTACGCGGTATTGCCCAACGCGATCCGGTAATTGAATATAAGCGTGAAGGCTCCCGGTTATTTGAGGAATTCCTTAAAAATCTGCGCGAAAAAGTCACTGATGTGATTTTCCGCATGCGCGTCGCCAGCGCCGGCGATATGCGCAATGTGTATGAAGGACAGGAAGAACTCTTCGACGCCAATGAATCTTATGGTGTTGCTGAAAGCGCCGCCGCCAAAGAATTACAGGCGGCCCCGGCCGAAGCTCCTGTGGAAGAACCCGACGAGCAGGATCCGGCGCTGGACCCCATTGTCAACGCCGGGCCGAAAGTCGGCCGCAATGATCCGTGCCCCTGCGGCAGCGGAAAGAAATATAAGCACTGTTGCGGACGCACCGCCTGATACCGAAGGAACTCGTATGTCCATACCCATTGTCGCCATCGTCGGCCGGCCGAACGTCGGCAAATCCAGTTTGCTCAATATGCTCTCGGGAAAACGCATATCCATCGTGGACCCCACCGCCGGGGTCACACGGGACCGCGTATCTAATATTGTTGAAAGCGACGAAAGAAGCTTTGAACTTGTTGATACGGGTGGCTACGGCATAGAAGATCCCGATAATCTCACGGAACACATTCAGGACCAGATTCGGCGAGCCATTGAATCCGCTGCGGTTCTGCTGTTTGTTGTGGATGCCAAAACCGGCCCAGTGCCTTTGGATATCGCCGTGGCCCGGCTGATTCGCCCATTTGCCAAACCGGTGATTCTAACCGTCAATAAAGTGGATGGGCCGAATCTGGCGTCCAACGCAACCGAGTTTTTCTCATTAGGTTTTGACGAAATGGTCATGGTCTCCTGCCAACATCGCCGGGGCCGGGACGAATTGCTGAAAGGAATTTTCCGACACCTTGGACGTAGCGCTAACGTAACGCCGGCAGAATCCGAACTGAAACTGGCCGTGGTGGGAAAGCGCAATGCCGGCAAAAGCACCTTAATCAACACGCTCGCAGGCGGGGAACGCGTGATTGTTTCCGAGGTCGCTGGCACCACCCGCGACAGCATTGACGTGCGCATCGAAATAGCGGGCCGCACCATTACCGTTATTGATACCGCGGGCGTGCGTAAGCGTGCCCGCATGACCAACAACGACCTGGAGTTTTACAGTTTTCACCGGGCGCAACGCTCCATCCGCCGGGCGGATGTTGTGCTGCTTTTGATTGATTCAACGGCGGATATCAGCGATGTGGATCAGAAACTGGCGGCGTATGTGCAAGAGGAATTCCGCCCGGTGATTTTGGTCATTAACAAATGGGATCTCGTGGGCGACCAAGCCACAGTAGAGAGTTACGGCGCGTACGCCGCCAAACGCTTCCCGCAATTGCAGCACGCCCCGGTGGCCTGCATCAGTGCCAAAGTTGACAGCGACCAATCGCAAATTGTCCGCCTGGCATTCTCACTTTATGAACAGGCATCGACCCGATTAACCACCGGGCAATTAAACAAAGCCGTGGAGGATATTCTGCAGCTGCGCGGGCCCAGCAGCCAGGAAGGCAAAACGGTAAAAGTGTATTACGCCACGCAAATTGATGTCCGCCCCCCTACCATCGTGCTTTTTGTCAACCACCCCCGCCTGATCACCGAAGAATACAAACGTTTTTTTGCCCATCAGTTGCGGGAACGCACCGTGCTGCATGAAGTGCCCATCCGGCTGTTAATACGCGGCCACCGCGGCAATGAACGTAAAGATGAGTCCGTCTGAAATTTACGGCCGCGGATGGTGCTGGCGGTGGACATTTTTTAGCCGATCCGCATCGACATGAGTATATATTTGTGTGGTACCGATATCGGAATGTCCCAATAGCTCTTGTACGATGCGCAAATCCGCCCCGCCCGTAAGCAGATGCGTGGCAAATGTGTGGCGAAGTTTATGCGGATGAATATGCTTCAGGCCCGCTGCGCGGGAAATGCGATCCAGCCGCTGCCACAACACAATGCGATTTATGCTTCGACCGGAACGGGAGACAAAAACATTGGGCACCCGGCTGTTGGACACGGCCAGAAGTTTTGGACGCAGTTCTCGCATATATTTTTCCATGGCCGCGCGGGCGGGTTTGCCCACCGGAATAATGCGTTCCTTACGCCCTTTGCCAATCACCCGAATAACGCCAAGCTCCGCGTGAACATTTAATTCCGTCAGATCGGCCAGTTCACTGGCCCGCAGACCGCAGGCGTAAAATAATTCGATAATCGCCTGATCCCGCAGTGCCAGAGGGTGCTTGGGGTCCACCGCCTTTAAAAGCGCCTCAATTTGCGGCCGGTTCATTACATCCGGCAGCTTGCGCCAGCCATGTGGTGTTTCCAGATGCTCCGTAGGATTCTCCGCGACCTTTTCCCGCGCGACGGCAAAGCGGTAAAACATTTTCAAGGCCGCGGTGTGCCGCAGCACGCTGCTGGTGCGCAGATTGCGTTGCGCCTGGAGATATTTGAGGTATTCTCCAATGATCACACGGTCTACGCGAACCATGGCTCGAGAAAACTGCTGATCACAAAATGCCGCAAACTGCATCAGGTCCGAACGATAGGCCACCAGCGTATTATCCGCCAAGCCCAGTTCTATCTGGATATAAGTAAGAAAATCATTAATTACCGCATTATCTTCCGTGGTAGGAACCGGCGTGACTTTGCTGGTGTGCGCGTCAGAATCTTCGCTTCGAATCAGTGTGTCCATCCTTGGACCTCCATTGTGATCGTTAAGATCGACACAGATCACACCATCCGCGCCAGGCAGTCGCCCTATCGTGAGGTTCTATGCCATGCGCAGATTCTACCGCTCCAAAAGCGGTACGCCAAGCAGTTTCCCGAATTCCCAAAACATGATTCCAATCAGCGCCAGGTGATGGAGTCCGTTAGCTCAATGCGGCAGCGTTGAGTTGGCTGCGGAATTACAATTTGATGGCACGACGCGTTTCGGCCCGTCGCGATTGGCACGCGCCTGCAGAATTGCGGTGCGGATATTTTCCGTGACATTCCACCTCCGACCATGCTGTGTTATTGACACAATGTGGAAGGGGGCGCGTGGGACGAGGAGGGGTCTGGTCCCGCAATATTGGTTTCTTGCTTTGCGGTCCTTACTGCTTGACAGGATTTCCGCGCTCACATAACCTAAATTTTTAAGCCTTGTTTAATAGGTAATGTAGAGACCGTTTATTAAAGGAGATTTTCATGCTTGCCCTCCCGGCCACGCCGCCACCGGTCCATGTTATCTCCGCTCCCGATATCGCCGCGACTGCACCTGCACCAATCGCGCCGGCGACATCAGCGTCTCCCACGGGAGACGATGCCTATTTTAACACATTCACCGGCGACTGGTTCGGTATGCGCACCGGACTGGCGGATCAAGGCATTAGTTTCAACGGCTGCGGGGTCAATGACAATAGTTGGAATCTTCGCGGCGGAAAAAGCACCCACAATTTTGTTTCTCGCGCCCGTCTGACGTTGGGGATGACTCTGGACACGGACAAACTCTTCGGCTGGGCGGGTGGGACCGTGGTATCCAGCGTGCGTTTTCATTTTGGCCCTAACGGCAATGATATCCAATTGGGATCGCTGCAGGGATTTAGTTATATTGATGACAACCCGCCGCCAACCCAATTATATGAATTGTATTTCAAGCAGGCACTGCTGGGAGATAAACTGACCCTACAGGCGGGACGGATGGACGCCAATAATATTTTTGATATTCCGGTGGACGCCACTGATTTCATCAATCCATCGGCATCCGATGCTCCGCTGACATTGCAAAACGCCCCACCCTCGCAGGCACCCGGTTTGGCGGCATTTGTCACAGCGATACCTGGAACCACCTTGATCCTCGGTGCATTTTTTAATGGTCGCTCCCATCCGACGGCTCTGGATGCGATGCTCAATACGCTCGCTACTATCGATGAACCCAATGGAACGTCGCTGAATGTTGAATTGGATCCTAATTACCATATTGCGGCCAATATGCCGGGAACGGTGGGAGTCGGGGCGTTCTGGCGCACCGGCCAACTGCCGACTCTGAACGATGGCACACAATCCGGCACGGGCGGTGGCTGGGCTTTTATCGATCAAACATTATGGCAGTGCCAGGACAATAGCCATCGTGTCGCCACCTTTGCCAATTTCACCGCGAACGATCCGCATGTCAGCCTGATAGATTATTCTTTTCAGGCCGGGCTGCTGGCAGCAGGAATGATTCCGGGACGGCATGATGATAAAATCGGCTTGGGCGTAGATTATGCACACTTGAGTCCGGGGGCCGGAACGCCTCATCCTTATGAACTGGTGACCGAGTGTTTTTATGAATGTTATCTGGGGCGGGGCATGACGCTGCAGCCGGATCTGCAATATTTCAACCGCACCGGCGGCGGCACCTATCCCGACGCCCTTATCGCGTTGTTGCGGTTGAGCGTTAATTTTTAGCCGCACGCCTTGACATCCCGTGAATGAAATCATAACCTAAGTATCTAGGTTTAATCCCGCAACGGCTTTTTACGGGCGTTACAAACTATGGCGACCATGCAAGCTCCAACTGAACGCGAACTGGAAATCCTGAAAATTCTCTGGGACATGCGCCAGGCCACCGTGCGGCGTGTCTACGACTATATGCGTGAACGTGAGAACATCGCCCAGAACACTGTCCAGACCTTCCTGCGTATGATGGAGGAAAAAGGGCTGGTGACGCATAAACTGCAGGGCCGCGCGTTTGTCTATCGCCCGCTTTACAGCCGGGGCAAAGTGCTGTCGCGGTTTCTCAACCGGATATTTGACGGTGCGGTAGATCAACTGGTGCTCAATGCCGTGGAAGTTGCGGGACTTTCAATTGAGGAAATTGAAGACCTGGAAAAGAAATTGCGGGCCGCCCGAAGTTCGCGGCAGGCCGATTCCGGATTGGATTGACGGGCACATTTATGATTGGCTTTGACCTGTGGCTTTTGGATAGCGCCTTGATCGTGAGCATTGTGCTGGCGTCGGGCTTTGCCGCCATGCTGATATTCCGGAATCCGGCGCGACAGCAGCGCGTCGGTGAATTAGCCGTGGTCGGAGCCTTGGCCGCTATGATTCTAACCGCTATTCCAGGGCTTCCCCACCTGTTTCTGCGATGGTTGCCGGCTGCCGGTGCCGCCAGATCTTCGATGACAGCGGAAAGTTTTCATATCGGGCTGACACCACAGATTAACGGCAGCCGCCGAAGTAATATGTTGCCGATTCTCCGCAGGCCGCAGTTGCAGAACAAAAGCGGCTCGTTTTGGCGCTCCTGCCTGCATTGGTGGCCTGAGTATATCGGCGGAGCCTATTTTCTCGGCGTGGTATTGGTCGCTGGAAGGTTGGTTCTGGGCTGGCAACTGTTACGAAAAGCGGCGGCGAAAGCGACGCCTTTTTCCGCCGATTTCCATATTGAATCACTTGCTCCCGCAGGCCCAATGCGCAGAAATCTCAAATCCACGGTCATACGGGTATCCGATGACATACAAACTCCCACGGCCTTTGGTGTTTTACATCCGGTTATTTTGCTGCCCAAAAGTTTTCGCAGCGCGGATGCCTCCATGGTTCGCATGGCCTTGGCGCATGAGCTGACGCATATTGTCCGTGGTGATACCATCTGGCGGTTTATCATCGCCATGGTCGCGGTACCGCTGTTTTTCCACCCCCTGCTGTGGATTCTTTCCCGCCGCATCCGACTGAACCAGGAATTTCTGGCGGATCACTCAGCCGCCGCGATGGCCGAATCCCCTGACACCTATATTACCTCCACGAGCCGTCCGCCGTGGTGCTATTACCCTGCGCCAGAAGACGATTCATGCGTAAGTAAAAGTCGGATCGCCGCCCAAACAGTGCTGTCGCGGGAAAGAACGTATCGGAGCTGTTTTGCAACCCCCGGGCAATCTGCAGCATGGTGGTAATATAGGTGTCAGGGGATTC
>DAHXLH010000263.1:0-31276 GCA_027366115.1 Phycisphaerales bacterium | reverse complement strand
TGGTGTTCGATGTGGTGGATACCTGGAATGATCAGGCGGTTGCAGGTTGCAGTTATTATGTATCGCACCCCGGTGGACGCTCATTTGATCAATTTCCGGTCAATGCTTTTGAAGCTGAATCGCGGCGGATGGCGCGTTTTGTCAAGTTCGGTCATACGCCCGGTGTCCTTCGGCCACGTACGGTTGAGCGCTCGCTGGAATTTCCCCTGACGCTGGACCTGCGGCGATGTTAGCAGCGGAATTGATGTATAATAATTGGGACAATAATGTATAGTTGAAAGGTGTATGACGCTTCAAGAACAACAGGCTGTGCTTCCTCCGCATTTTGTAAATACCGGATCGTATACATCGTTTGGTTCTTCACCGGGCCACTATGATGAAATGCTTGATGGGCAGGGGGCCGTGCGGCCACCGGGGTGCGATACATAATAACTGCAACCTGCAACCGCCTGATCATTCCAGGTATCCACCACATCGAACACCAGGGGCGTGTGCACCCCAATCGTCGGATGCAGGCACGTCCCGGGCTGCCAGGCCCGGTAGCGGACTGCGGCAATAAATTCTCCATTACGACCCGTTGCATTCAGCGGCAACGCCACGCCATTAACCGCCAGTATATGCCGCGTGCTGATCATACCCGTGGCTTTTATCTGTAGGCGCTGCAGTGACGAGTCAACATAGCGAACCGTGCCGCTCCCGCCAGGCTCTTCGCCCAGAACATTCCAAGGTTCGATCGCCTGTCGGAATTCCAGCTTCATACCACCGGCCGCAACCGACTCTATTTCCCCCAGCAGAGGAAAGCGGAATTCAAAGTGCGGGGTAAACCAATCGGCGTTTAGCGCAAAACCCGAAGCAGACGTATCCCGCAATACATCGTTAAAATCATCGGAGAGATAATGCGGCAACATGAACCGGTCATGCAATTCCGTGCCCCATCGCACCAGCGGCGTGTCGTAAGGCGTTTTCCAGAATCGCGCAATCAGCGTGCGCAAGAGCAGTTGCTGCGCCAGCGACATTCTCGGATGCGGAGGCATTTCGAATCCACGGAATTCTACCAGCCCCAGTCGGCCGCTGGAGGAATCTGGGGAATAAAGCTTGTCAATACAGAATTCCGCCCGGTGCGTATTGCCGGTTAAATCAATTAATAAATTCCTGAATATACGATCCACCAGCCACGGTGCTGCCGTCCCACCCTGCCGCCGCTCCAGTTCGTTTAAAGCAATTTCCAGTTCATACACCATTTCCGGCCGCCCCTCATCAGCCCGAGGTGCCTGACTGGTCGGCCCCACGCACAAGCCGGAAAATAAATACGACAGCGCCGGATGATTGTGCCAATACGCCACCAGACTTTTTAGCAAATCGGGGCGGCGTAAAAAGGGTGAATCGCCAGGCGTGGCACCGCCGATAACAATATGATTCCCGCCGCCGGTACCTGTGTGTCGCCCGTCGAGCATGAATTTCTCTGTTCCCAGCCGGGAGAAATGCGCGTCTTCATACAGTCCCGTCGTAACGGTGACAGCCTCCTGCCAAGTCTTCACGGCCTGCACATTGACTTCAATAACGCCCGGATCAGGCGTTACTTTCACATGGGACACCCGCGGATCATCCGGTGGCGTGTAGCCTTCGATAATCACCGGGGTTTTGAGTTCCGCAGCCGTTTCTTCGATGCGCGCCACAAGTTCGAGATAATCTTCGATATAGCGCATGGGCGGCATAAATACATGAAGCGTGCCATCGCGAGGCTCAACACAAATGGCCGTGCGCACCACATAGGGCGCCGACTGCCCAGGTTCCGGTTTCTGAGACGGATTTTCTGATAGGGCCGCCCGGTAGTGCGCCAAAGATACAGAACTGCCCTCTTCCGCCAGCTTCCATTGCTGTTCACGCAAATTCGCCTGACGTTCCGGCTCCGGCGTTCCACGTCGATATTGCTGACTGTCGTGCACATCGGGTAACTCGGGCAAGTCCTGCATGGGATCCCGCGGATAAAACTGCGGATACTGGCTCTCGGTTACCCAAGGCAGAGAATCCAACGCCAGCCGCAACCCCATGGGTGAATCACCGGGAATTAAATAAAGCCGCTCCGGCCGCAGGAACCAAGCCCCGGTTTGCCAGATTCCTTCCCCTGGAGCGCCGATGGGCCGCAACGGCAGAACGTATCCCACAATCTTATCCAGGCCCTGTTCAAATATTTTCGCCATCCGCAGTCGGTCTTCAGCGTTTTTGAGATTATTTTTAAGTGGATCAACATTGACCGGCAGCCGCCTTTCTTTCCACATGTAGTACCACACGTCCTCATAACCCGCCAAGGCATGCGAAAAAGTGACATCGCCTTGCAGGTGCCCCGTGAGATTCCGCAAAAAGTCCCGTGCGGTAACATCGGTATGGTGGTGTTCATCCGCAACATCAGCGATCAGCTTCGGATCATTCCAGATCGGCCGACCATCTTTACGCCAGTAACACGCCAACGCCCATCGTGGCAGTGATTCACCCGGATACCATTTTCCTATGCCATAGTGCAAGAGGCCGCCCTGACCAAACCTGCGATGCAGCCGCTTGATTAACTCGCCGGCCAAGTGCCGCTTGTGCGTCCCCTGCGCTGTGAGATTCCATTCCGGTGCATCGACGCGATCAATAGCTACAAACGTCGGCTCCCCGCCCATGGTCAAACGCACATCGTGTTGTTCCAGGAAAGCGTCCACGGTATGCCCCATTGATTCAATGCTCGCCCATTGTTCTTCTGTATACGGTTTGGTCACGCGAGGATCTTCCCGCACCCGCCGCACCGACATACTGAACTCAAACTCCGCCTCACACTCATCTACCGCACCGGAAATGGGCGCTGCGGATGATGGCTCCGCTGTGCACGCCAAAGGAATATGCCCCTCGCCTGTAAATAAGCCGCTGGTGGCGTCCAAGCCCACCCATCCGGCACCGGGGAGAAATACTTCCACCCACGCGTGCAGATCGGTGAAATCTGTTTCCGTACCGGAGGGACCGTCCAGTGATTTAACATCGGCTGTTAATTGGATCAGATATCCGGAAACAAAGCGGGCCGCCAGGCCGCAATGCCGAAATAAATTAACCAACAGCCACGCGAAATCTCTGCATGATCCCGTCCCCAGCGCCAGCGTGTCTTCCACGCTCTGAATGCCAGGTTCCAAGCGGATCAGGTATTTAAGCAGGTGGTTGATTTTTGTATTTATTTCCACCAGAAAGTCCTGGGTCCGCACATCTTCGCGTTGGCAGGATTCCAGCAGCTCTTTTAACAGCGGCCCAGGTTCGGTAGTTTCCAAGTAAGGCACCAACTCGCGTTGCAGAGCCGGGTCGTACATGAAGGGGTACATTTCCGCATCAGGTTCAAGGAAAAAATCAAAAGGGTTAAGCACGGTCATTTCCGCGACCAGGTCCACTTCCACACGGAATTCTCTGGTAAGTTCCGGAAACACCAGACGAGCCTGATAGTTGGCATACGGGTCCTGCTGCCAATTAACAAAATGCTTCGCCGGTAGCACCCGCAGCGAATAGCTGCGAATCGGCGTGCGCGTGTGCGGGGCCGGGCGCAGACGCACCACTTGGGGCGATAAAGTAACCGGCCGATCATAGCGATAATGTGTGACATGGTTCAGGGCGACAAGTATGGCCATACGTTTGAAACTCCGAGACTACTGGTTTTAGACGAATTCTAGCCCGCTGCGCATCAACTACTTTTGATAGTCTTGTTCTGTTGTACCCGCAGGCCACTGTTGATGACGCTATTGCTGTTGCTGTTGAACCTGCTCTTCCAGGATCCAGGGCACGACGCCCCCACGACCGGTGCTACCGAAAATCGGAACGTTTAACGAAGAAGTTCGTTCGCCCACAAGGTTGCCGGCAATCTCGGGTAAATCCATCGTGTGCACCTCGACTTTCATGGTTTCCGTTGCGTTGCCACGGTAGACGCCTTTGTGGGGCGGGACGTCGTTGTAATGCCGCCCCACGGCCATTTTTACAAAATTATCTTTTACTTCACAGTTGTTGGTTGGATCGTATCCAATCCAGCCGGTGCTGGGAAAATACAACTCGCACCAGGCATGAGTTTCCGCGGCCCCCCGGAACTGCTGATTTCCAGCATGAATAAAACCACTGACATACCGCGCCGGAATGTGCAACTTACGTGCCAGACCGATCATCAGGTGGGTAAAATCCTGGCAAACGCCGCGCCGGTGCTCCAGCACTTCCGCAATGGTGCTTGATGCACTGGTGATACCTTTTTCGTAAACAAATTCCGCGTGGATCTTATCCATGATGTTCAAGGCGACACGGGCCAGCGATTCGCGGCCGGTGGGTTTAATCTGCCCGGCAAGTTCCGTTAACGCCGGGCAATCCACCACCGGCGCGTCCAGTCTCAGTATATCAAAAAGACTGTGATCGGTAGGTACGCGCGGCGGCCACATATCCGCGGGGTGCGGAGTCTGGCGGTCACGATCATACGTTTGCACCACGCTGACAGCCGAGATTTTAACACTCCGGTGCAGTTTATTAATGGCAAACGTATGGACTGTATTGCCCAACCAGTCAAAGTAGCTGTGTACTTCCGAAGCCGGGCCGATGCCCAGGACAAACGACAAACGATGCTGCAATCTTTCCTGTCGCGGGGCCATGCGCAATTCCATGACCGTTTCACTGATCAAAGCGGAATAATCCAGTTCGGTAATATGCGTAACCTGAACGAGCATTCAATAAAACTCCAAAACACCACTTCCCGTGCGACCCAGTCGCAGTTTCAATTTCAGCAAACCGCCTGCCTGGACACCCAACAATTTATCCCATCACCAATTCCATACGCGACGCCTCCTCACCCGAACGCATGAGCCATTGCTCCTGCACCGCGATGGAAGCGTCGGCCGCGGAATTGCGTATCTGTTCGAGAAAGGCCAGCAGACCCTTATCTTGCGTGGTCGCGGCTCGGGAATATTGCAGCTCGGCGAATAATCGTCCCAGTCGGCGTTGCGCGTCGCGCCCGGCGTCCGCCGCCAGAACGGACCTGATCCGATCTACTTCTTCCAGGGCATGCTGCACGCAGAAATGAACGCTGCGCGGAAATGTCGGCTCAAAAAGAATAAAGCCCGCCACCAGACCATGATCAATTTCACCAACATTGGCGCGGCGAAAGGCTTCAATAGAACAGCAGGATCGCAAAATCGCCATCCATTGAATCACCCGCGCCGCCGTATCCAGTGAGGCTACCGTATCCAGACGTTGCAAGGTCTGATATTTCGCCTGGAGGATTCGGCAGGTCATATCCGCCCGTTCAAGGTATTTGGAAAGCTGAATAAACAGCCACGCTTGTCCATGGTCAACGGTCTGATCCGCCAGCCCCTGCAACAACAGAGAACCTGTGAGCATCTGTCGGAAAAATTCCTGCGGCGAGTCATCAAAACGTGCCACCGCATCGTCCGCTTTCAGCGACCAGTACAGCGTATTAAGCTGTTCCCACATTTCATTGGAAATACTTTCCCGAATAGATCGGGCATTCTCCCGGGCCTTGGTCAGGCAACTCATCAGGCTAATGGGATTGGACGCATCCAGAGCCATGTATTTTGCCACCTCCATCATTGCCTGAAGGGGCGTATGTTCCGGCTTGACCAGTTCCGGCAACATATGTTCCTGCCACGTGATTTTCAGCACATCTACCACGGCCTGGTGCGAAAGATCAGGTTCCAGTTCCTCCGCACCGGTTAATGAATCGAGGCTGACCATCAAAATCCGCGCAATATGTTCTGCGCGTTCTATGTACCGGCTCATCCAATAGCTGGCGTCCGCTACGCGTGCCAGAAGGGCGCGGGGTAAGCGCTCAGACGACTCCGACGAAGTTAATAATGCCGCACGACTCATCGTTTATTCTCCGATTCAAGAACCCAGGTATCTTTGCTGCCACCACCCTGCGAACTATTTACCACCAGTGAACCTTCCCGCAACGCCACACGCGTCAGCCCGCCCGGCATCACGGCAATTTTTTCCCCATAAAGAATGTAAGGCCGAAGATCAATCCGCCGACCCCGCAGCGCCCCATCCACCAAACTTGGCTCTTGGCTTAACTGCACCACCGGCTGAGCGATGAAATTTCTCGGATTATCACGAATCTTGCACGCAAACTCTTCGCGTTCCGCCGGGGCGGCCTGATGGCCCATTAACATGCCATACCCGCCGGCCTCATTGGTGGCTTTGACCACCAGTTGATCCAGATGTTCCAGTACATATTTGCGATCATCCGGGCGGCTGCAAATGTACGTAGGCACACTTTGCAGAATCGGCTCTTCCGCCAGATAAAATCGGATCATATCCGGCACAAACGGATAAATAGCTTTGTCATCGGCCACGCCTGTTCCCACGGAGTTAGCCAAGGCCACATGCCCCAGTCGGTACACATTCATCAGCCCCGCCACGCCTAGCATGGAATCGGGCCGAAAGCACAGCGGATCAAGAAAATCATCATCGACCCTGCGGTAGATGACATCCACCCGCCGCAGGCCCGCGGTGGTGCGCATGTAAATGTAATTATCTTCCACCAGCAGATCTCTGCCCTCCACGAGTTCCACGCCCATTTGCCGCGCCAGGAAGCTGTGCTCAAAATATGCGGAATTAAATACCCCGGGCGTTAGCACAACAATGCAGGGGTCATCCGCTTCCGGCGGCGCCAGATGCTTAAGACACCGCAGTAAATTATGGGGATAATCTTCAATCGGACGCACCCGCGCCGTTTGAAATAATGTGGGCATCACCCGTTTCATGATGGCTCGGTTTTCCAGCACGTAACTTACCCCGCTGGGCGTGCGGCAGTTATCTTCCAATACCAGATAATTTCCCTCGGCATCGCGGATGAGATCCGTCCCGCAGATCGTGATGTAAATATCCCTGGGAATATTCACCCCGATCATCTCGCGCCGGAACATTTTGGCACCGTAAATTAATCCGGGGTCAATGATCTTCTCACGCAGAATGTCCTGTTTGTGGTAAATATCGTGGCAGAAAAGGTTTAATGCGGTGATGCGCTGAATAAGCCCGCGTTCCAGATGGGCCCATTCCTGATCGGGGATAATACGTGGAATCAAGTCGAACGGGAATATCTTTTCCACGCCCAGGGTATCTTTATAGACCGTAAAGGTGATTCCCTGATTGCGAAAGCATATATCCGCCATGCGGCTACGATGCTGCAAAGCCGTCATTCCCAAGTCATGGACCCGGGAATACAACGCGTGATAGTGCGGCCTTGGACAATCAGGCTTCTCGAACATTTCGTCGAAAAGCCCGCCAATCTCATAACCCTGAAACATAGAAGCCAGTCCTTTTCAACCTCGGACCAGCCCCCGCCACTTTCATTATGCACGAGATCCCCCCCAAATAGCAACCCCCAAAAAGTTGCCGACGAGGAATTGCGGAGCGAAGGTAGTCAGAACTTAAAAGAATAGCAAGAATATTCTCTTTTACGAACTTCCAGACGCAAGCCCCACTCGCCCACCGAAAAAGGTGTCAGGTACCTTTTTTTTTGGCCAGGTATCTTTTTTTCTGGCGATAAGCCGCGCCGGTGCCTCCGGGAAATGCAAAATCCCGAATGCGAAAGCCAAGGTTCAACGCCCCGCAGAGCGACACTAACCCTTCATCTTTTTCAACTGTCCAATAATCAGATTGATTTGTTTAAGAATTGCCGCTTTTTTAGCTTTTAACGATGCCATGTGCCCGGCGCTGACAAATCCCTGATCATTGCTAATATGGAACTCCACATTAACCAGCGCTACCTTTTCCTTGGCCAAAGATACCTGCAAAATGGCCGCAAGATACTGGCTTTGCGACTTTTCCGCCGCGCCGGCTTTCATCGCTGCCGCGTACGCCAAGCCCGCCTCCCCCATCGCCTTTTGAGCCACGGCCAAAGCGTATTGGCTTTCGACATCGCGTATCCAGATTTTGCGCGGATCGTTGGGCTTGAGTCTCTGCTTTTTTAATTGCCAGAATGCCAAATCCTGCCCGTTGGAATCCAACAATGCCTGCGACCGAGCGGCCAGTTCGGCAGATTGCAATTGCCGAATCGCGGTGGCATTCGCTTTTGTGGGCGATTTTTTGAGTTGCTGCAGTTGGTCAAACGCCTGCGTCGCCAACCATTGCTGATGATCACTCTGTGCAAGCTGCTGCAGATGCGATAAAAACAGTTTCGCCTGCGCCCCCACCTGCGCTGCTGACAAATTATTGGCGGCACGGAAGTGCGCATGGGCCACATCCCACACCACCCATGCCGCCTGAAGCCGGGCGTATCCATCCTGCAACTGCGCCACACAGCGCTCCACCCGCCAATTCGTCCATGAAAGGTGTTTCGTGTGAATCCAATGCCACAACTTCCGGCGCGCTGCATCAATAGCTTTTGCCACCGGCAACTGCGGCTGAATATAGGTTGCAAAAGCAGGATCGTGCCAATATTTCTCGGCAGCCTGCAGATATTGCACCTCAGAAACCCGACGAACAACCAACCGCACCGGCACGTTTCCATTGCTGTCAAACACTTTCATGGCAAGCACCGCGACATTGCGGTGATAGCGGATATTCGGATAGATCCAATTATCAAAACAAAGCGGAAAATCCAGCAGCGATTGCGAGGCATGCTGAATGCCGCGAAATTGCATGGCCGCCTGCGGGTCATTAGCCAGAATAACCGCCGGATCAACGCGCTGCCCCGCCCGCGGCCGCGGACCTGCCGCCGCACCATACGGATCATGTGTACCAAGATACAGCCAGCCAAAAGGACCAACCGAAACGTGCCACGCCCGAAATTCAATTAATTCATCAAGAAGAAATGTCTGCTCCTTGCCCGTGCCTGGGCTTCGAAACTTCACCAGTATCAAGACTGGCTGCCCCCGAATACAGCCAAAATCGCTAAGATCCGGTGACCACTCGGTGGCGGAATGATAGCCGATTCGATGAAACGCGGTTTTAAGGATGTCTCGCGTGGTTTGGATGCTCAGAGCGGTTTCGTGAAGGAAATTACTGGGCCTTCCGCATAATGCCACATCCAGCCAATCCGTGACATGTTCGTTCCAAAAAGCCGCAGGTATCGTAAATTCATGTTTCTGTGCGTTGATTTTAGGGCTGGCTAACACAACCAAGTTATCCGCCGCCGCAGTTGACGGCCTGGTAGCCGCGCTTGCGCCCCGGGCCATCACCGCTAATAACGAGGCCGCGCCCACCGCCGCAAAATGTCGAAAATATTTCATCATCATTAGTTCCCGTTCATCCGCCCAATCATCCGCTGGGTCGCAAATACCCATGCCCGATTTATCCCCCGCCCAAAATCGATTATAACGGAGAGCGGCGACGAGGAGTTACGCCAACGAAAGGATTCCCGAATGCGTTTTGCGGTGATTATGGCCGGTGGTTCCGGTACGCGGCTTTGGCCGATGTCCACACGTTTGCGCCCCAAGCAGTTATTGCGGTTTATTGGGGGCCAATCGCTTTTGTCCATCGCGGTAGGCCGATTGCGCGGCCTGATTGAACCCGCTGGCGTGTATGTGTGCACGTCGGAAAACTATGCCGACCAGGTGCTGGCGGATTTAGCGATGCTGCCGGAAAACCAGGTCATTGGTGAACCTATGGGCCGCGATACCGCCAATGCCGTAGCCCTTTCAGCCGCCGTGCTGGCACAGGTAAAGCCTGACTCGGCCATGGCCATTCTCACCGCGGATCATATCATTGAACCGCTGGACGTTTTTCAGAACGCCCTGCGAACAGCCTTTGAGACCGTCGATCAATACCCGGACTATCTGGTAACCTTCGGCATTAAACCCACCCATGCCGCGACGGGGTACGGGTACGTGGAGGGCGGTGCGGCACTGGGCAGTGGTAGCAAAGCCTGTAAGGTCACCGCATTTAAGGAAAAGCCGGTGGAAGCCGTCGCCCGGCAATATGTGCAGTCCGGCAAATTTTTCTGGAATAGCGGCATGTTTGTCTGGAAAACACAAACCATATTAAAGCAACTGCAAACACATTTACCGCGATCCTACGAGGGGGTGATGAAAATCGCCGCCGCCTGGGGCACCAAAGATTTTAAGCGTATCCTGGCGGAAATATATCCCACGTTGCCCAAGATCAGCATTGATTATGCAGTCATGGAGAAAGCTGCACATGTTGCCATGGTGCCCATGCCGGTGAATTGGCTGGATGTAGGCAACTGGAATTCCGTAGCCGCCACCGTCTCGCCCGACACGACAGGCAACCGCGCCATCGGCTGCAGACTGGCAACCTTGGATTCCTCCGAGGTATTGGCCGTATCCGAAAATGAACATCTTGTCGCGACCATCGGCTTAACAGATATGGTAATCGTGCACACCCCCACCGCCACCCTGGTCTGCCCCGCCAGCAAAACCGAACAGATTAAACAACTGGTGGCCCAGATCCAGCAGCAATATCCGGAGAGGTATACGTGATGACGGAGGAATTAGAAGTTAGGAGTTAGACGATGTAACGCAGGTGCCCCGCTTGCACTACCTCGCTTTTGCAAAATGCAAAATTCCAGGTTCCAAGTTCCACGTTCCCAAAGGTACAACTATGTCTCAGCGAATCATGGCCATCGACTTCGGAGATAAACGCACCGGCTTGGCTATCGCCGATACTGATACGCGTCTGGCCACGCCGTTTGCCTTACTGGAAAATCTTACCGAAACCCAACTCGTCGCAGCCATTAAGCGCATCGTTGAACAAGAACAGATCGAAATTCTCATCTGCGGCCTACCCCTGAACATGGACGGCACCGCCGGCCCCCGCGTGCGGCTTACGCAAAAGATCATCGCCCTGCTGGAAGCAGCCACCGGCAAACGCATCATCAGCGTAGACGAGCGACTAAGCACATTCGCCGCGGAATCACGCATCGCCGGCCAATACACCCGCCTGCAAAAACGCCGCCGCCTCGACGCCATCGCCGCCGCCCAAATCCTCACCGACTACCTGGCCACCCGTGGCCAGGAACCTGGAATCCGCAACCCGTGATTTCACAAGCAGGCAGCGGAGGAAAACCGCGGAAGGGTGCCGACGATGAATAATCAATTGCTCCCCGGCGTCCTCGATTCCCTGTAATTTTCTTTGCGTCAATGCTTTGCAGGAGAAATATAGCCCCATCGGCGGTCCACCCCTTGCGTGCGCACGGCAAGCGACATGATGTCTAAAACGGCAGCATAGCGCAATTTTTCAAGCACGTTTTCCGTGACCGCACCAGGCTGACACCCCAACTTTCACGCTCAGCTTCTACCCATTATTCACTACTCGTTGAAGCGAACCGCGCCCCGCCTCCCAGTCTCTATCCATCACCCATTACTCATTGAGCTGTCCCATGTACCGTGTAACCTCACTGCCGGTGCCACACTTCCAGCATCAGGCAGGCGAAGAGGCGATGGGTGTGATCGCGTTGGAATTGCTGGTGCTCTTGCATCATTTTTTTTAGAAACTTCTGGCTTTGCGCGGACTGGAAAAAGCTGGCTTTTGAGGTTAACAGGTCGTGCAGGGGTTCACGCAACTGCTGGCGAAACCATTGGCCGATCGGTAAACCGAAGCCCTGTTTGGTGCGGTGGGATATGGCAGGCGGGAGCAAGTCGGGGAACCTTTTTTTGAGTGCCAATTTTCCGGTGCGGTAATCTAGCAGTTCTGCGGTGGGTATGGCGGCGGCGGAGGCTATGACGTGGTGATCCAAAAACGGGCTGCGAACTTCCAAGGCGTTGGCCATCGAGGCGCTATCCACTTTCCACAGAACATCACCGGGTAAATAGTGCCGCTGGTCCAGCAGCATGGCAGAGCGTGCGGCATCGGATGTTTCGTCTTGCGCGGTGGGCCACGCCAGCAATACATCATGCTCCGCAAGCTCCGGCAGCAACGTGTGAATATCGGCGGCTGAAAACAAGGTGGTTAACGCGGCATAGCGTAGCGGCCAGGAATTTTTCTGTGTTGCGGCAGCGAACCGGCGTGTGCGTGGCTGCGGGCTTACCAGCATGGCAGCATTCGCCAGAAGGCGTGATAAGCGCGGCGCGGCGGTGATGACCCGCAAGGCACGATAGCGATCATACCCGCCAAAGAGTTCATCTCCGCCATCACCGCTGATAGCGCATGGTGCCACCATGCGGGCACAATTCGCCAGATAATACGTGGGCAAAATGGACGAATCAGCAAAGGGTTGGCCCAGGGTATACCGCATAAGCCATTGGAGGGTCTCCATCACGTCAGCGCCCGGGTTGACCTGAAAGGTGTGATGCTGCGAACCAATATGATCCGCGGCGATCTGGGCAAAAGCCGTTTCATCAAAGACCGCCTCCGCAAAGCCGATGTTGATGGTTTTAATGCGGCCGGCACCGATCCTGGCGGCGTGGCGCTGCATAAGCCCGGCGATAATGGTGGAATCAATTCCGCCGGAAAGAAAGCACGCCATGGGAACATCGGCGTGCATTTGCGAAGCAACCGCCGAGTCGATAACAGCGGACACATCCGCCGGCGCTTGCGGGTCCGGCAGCGCCGGTGCGGCCTGCCAATAGTGTTGCCGGTGGAGTTGATCTTGACGGGCCGTTAAACATTCTCCGGGGGATAATTGGAAAATATTTTCATAAATTGTAAAGGGCGGCGGCAGGTAGCCATGCGCCAGGTACCCCGCCATGGACCGCATGGAGGTAACAGCCTTGGCACCAAGCGCCAGCAGCGCGGGAAGCGTACTGGCAAAATAGAGGACGTTTTCTGCGGATTGGTAAAACAGCGGCTTTTGGCCCATGCGGTCACGGGCCAAAAACAACGTGCGGCTGCGGGTGTCCCACACGGCAAAGACGAACATGCCGGTCAACTTTTCCGGCAACGCTGAATTCCATTGTTCCCAGCCATGCACCAGAACTTCCGTATCGCTATGGTCGCTGGAAAACGAGTGTCCCAATTGTTTTAACTCGGATCGCAAGTCGCGGTGGTTGTAGATTTCGCCGTTAAAGACCACCTGCACGCTCTGATCCTCATTGGCCATGGGTTGAGCACCCCCGGCGAGGTCCACAATGCTTAATCGGCGGTGCAATAGAACGCAGGCAGGGTTATGGGGATCGCGCCAGCGGCCGGAACCATCCGGGCCGCGATGGGCGAGAAGTTGGTCAACTGTGTTCAGAGTGTCGTCAGAAATCGCAGGCTTATTGGCGGGAGGATTCCATTGGATAATTCCGGCAAAACCACACATGGCCAGAACTCACTGTGTCAGAGGTTCAAGAATACCATTGCGGCAGTTAAGGGTAATCGAACGCTGGGCAGTCAGACATTCCAGCAACGCTTTGCCCAGACATTCATACCGCCAGCCGCTGGAAAGTTTGTGATCCGCCGGCGATTTACCGCTGCGCAGCAGATGGCTTAGTTCCAGCACGTCGCTCTGTGAAGCGACCAGGGCCGTGCTGACATGGTTGGCAATACAAATGGTTTGGGCCAGCGCCCACGCAGTTTCGCCAAACACGCGGGCATCGGGCGATTCGTCAATTTCATCGGCGGCAGCCGGAAAGGCGGATTCGGGTTGATTTTTCACGCGCGAAATCAGTGAGATAATAAAATCAGCATAAGACGCCAGTTCCCGCGGCGGAAATTCTTTGATGTTATTAAGGCTGGACGCTCTGGCGGGCAATTGTTTGGCGAGGTCCCGTAGAACATTATCCGGCAGCATGGTGCGAGCGGGTAAATCATGTTCATAGGCCAATTGTTCACGCCAGGCACACAACTCGCGCAGAACCGCCAGTTGCAGGGAATTCAAACTGCGCGGTGCCTTGAGTTTCAGATATGCCAGTTGCGGATCATTGGGCCGCACAGCCGCATCGCAACGTTCATCACACGCGGCTGTGGCCCAGGCGTGGCGATTCAAAGAGGTCAGGCGGTCTGAAATAGCGGCATAAATGGCGGATAGATATTTGACATCATCAATGGCGTATTCGTGCTGGGCCGGGGACAGGGGACGGCGGTCCCAGGCGCTGTAGGTGTGAGTTTTGGCCAGAGTTACGCCGCAGAAATATTCAACCAGCCGAGCATAAGAAAGCGGATAGCCCAGGCCGATCAATCCTCCCAAGACCTGCGTATCCATGACGTTGGCAGGCCGAGCGCCGGCGCGCTGCGCAAGGATGGCCAAATCCTGCTCACCAGCGTGGCAAATTTTTACAACGGTTGGATCGGACATAAGAGCAAGTAAAGGGGAAAGATCATCGATGGCCATCGGATCAACCAGGTGCACCTGTTCCCCGATGGAAATTTGGATCAGGCAGAGGATAGGCGTATAAGAGGTTTCGCCGATAAACTCGGTATCAATGCCGAAAGCTGCCGCGGCTTTTAGTTGTTGGCATAACGCCTGAAGTTCCACCCCGCTGGAAAGCAGGATACGGTGAGACGGTTCATTTCGGGCTGATTTCACATCGTGCATACGGCGTATTCTGCAGGCAGAAGCGATTTCGGGCAACTGCAGCCACAAAATAATCTCAAATTTGAGATTTGAGATTTCAGATCACCTTTCCCCACCGGGCCAAGGGGACGTAATTAGCTCGATGCGGCAGCGTCGAGTTTGAATCGGGATACAGTTTACTGACACGGCATTTCTTCATCGGTGTGACTAGCGTAGGCCGATGAGGCGGATCTGGTATTGCGGTTGCCAAGGCAACTCGCGTTACCGCCATCGTGGTATTATTATTTGAATTGCACGATTCGGAGAAGTTAGGAGTTAGAAGAGTTTGGAAGCGCTTCGCTTTTTGGAGGGTGCGAAACGCCGAATATGAAATTTTGGGAGCCTGTCCGGGTAATGGTGAAGGTCTAAAGATTGGGATGATTTATGGCGTACAGAGTTGCCAGAGAAATCTGCGTTTTAGCCACATTGCTTGCTGCCCCCCTGCCGGCGCTGTTGGGCAGCACTGCCTCGGCCGCGTCACCAAAAAACAATAGCCCGCAAACCCGAACCGCGAACATACAGCAACTCCAGAAGGAAATAGACTCACTGCAACAAGAGGTAGCCACACTTAAAACGCAGCAGAAAAAGCAATGGGACAGCCGATTCACCACGCAACAGGTACACGCGATTGTGGAATCGGTACTCAACAACGCGCAGCAGAAGGCTAAAGTACTGCAACGGCAGGCCACCGCCGGCTACGATCATGGCTTTTTCATCGCCGCGCCTGACAATCTGTTTCGTCTGAGGATTCGCGGTTACATTCAGGCGGGGTATACGTTTGCCAGCAGTACGGCAGGTAATGCCCAGAACATAAATGTCAACGGCAATCCGATTGGACCGCCCGCGGTGGGTGACACGAATAAATTGACGTTGCGTCGGGCGCGGCTGATTTTTTCGGGGTATATTGTTCAGCCGCAGCTTATCTATGAAATTTCCGGAGATTTCGCAGGATCAACGAATACCAATGGCTATTTCCAGCTTAAAACAACCTATGGCGGTTACCGCTTTGATAAAGCGTTGGTACTGCGGGCCGGCGTATTGCGGGTGCCTTTTACGTTTTTAAGTGACTATCCGGTCACCGGAGATGACTTTGGTGCCTACCCCCTGCTGTCCGTGCCATTTAATGCGGAGCGTTCCATGGGACTGGATTTATCGGGACGGCTTGTCAGTGGGCATTTCAGTTACGACATGCAGATCAACAACGGCTCGAAAGCCAGCAGCACCTCCACGGCGGTGGACAACCGTTTCGGCTACTACGTACGTGCGCAGTGGTCGGGTAGGCGCGTGCTGGATTTCCGCAGGGAAGCGGACTTTCGGGAGCGGCGCCATCTAGCCTGGATGCTGGGCGTGGGGCTGGGGTATGAGGAACAAAATTCCACGTCCACCGCCTTTCCCGCCCCACAGACGACATTAACCCTGTCCGGTCTGGCCACACCGGATGGCGCGGGATACTACCCCAAAATTCCGGCCAACGGCGCAGTTTACCGTGCAACCACGGATATCCACATCAAATATGAAGGCCTTGATGCCAGCACGACTGCGTTTTTCCAGCAATATAATGACCGGCCTCCCGCGGGGGCATCGACCGATAGCTTTGCGACCGCGTTTGGACGTAGCAGTCTTTTTGAGTTCGCTTATTACGGAGAGATGGGATATTTCCTGGTGCCACGTCGTTGGCAGATCATCGGACGCGCCGGCGAATTGCTGACGGAATCAGGGAACCGACAAATGATGGAATATGGCCTGGGACTGAATTATTATTTATATGGCAGCAACGCCCGCATCCAAACCGCGATTATCTACATCCCTGATGCCGCGGCGCTTTCCAGCAGCAGTACGAACATTGTCAGCAACGCGCAGAACCTGGTGTCCTTTGTGCAATTCCAGCTTAAGTTTTAATCTCCGGCCAGGGGACGTTGATAAAGCGCGGGCCGGGGGCTTTGCGGGACATGATGGCCAGGGCAGCGATGGCGGCCAGATAGGGCAGCATCTGAAAAAATTGGAAGGGTACATGCGTCAGAGCGTGGAGGGCGGTATTTTGGGAGGTGTACCGCGCGGTCTGCAGGGTCTGTTGGAGGCTGTTAATTAAACCAAAAAACAGGCATCCGCCGATGAGGCCGGGCAATTTCCAGCGACCAAAAATAACCAGCGCTAAAACCACGAACCCTTCGCCGCCGGTCATATCCGAAGCGAAAGCGTGCGTTTGCATAATGCTTAAATATGCCCCGGCCGCCCCGGAGCACGCCCCCGCAAACAGCAGACATAACGTCCGCCCCAGCCGCACCCGCACACCGGCAGCGTGGCAGGCTTCCGGGGCGTCGCCTAACGCGCGGATAATTAATCCCAGTCGGGTGCGATGCAGCATCCACCATACCACAAAACATAGACATATTGTGATATAACACAAGCCATACTGGTCAAAAAGCACCGGCCCCACATAGGCAATATCATGCAGTACCGGTATGGGCACGGGGGAAAAGCCGCTGCCGTGCGGCAAGGCGGTGGAAAAGCCGAGATTTTCCCGCCAGTTCTGGTACATCATCCAGATCATGCCGCTTAAACCTACGCCCAGAAGGTCCATGGCCGTTCCGGCGACAATTTGATCCGCTCTGCCCCATACGCTGGCACCAGCGAATATCATTGCCATGACCATTCCAGCGGCCATGGCCGCCAACAATCCCACCGTGCCATGACCGCTGACACCCGTGACGGTATACGCGGCGATGCAACCCATGAGCATGGTGCCTTCAATACCGATGTTGATAACACCGGATAATTCTCCCACGAGTTCACCAACGCCCGCGAGAATCATGGGCGTGGCGGCAGTGACCGCTTGGCGGGATAAGAATGTGAACATGTTATGCGAGGCGGTCATAGCGTGGACTCCTGCATTGGAGGCGTTGGAGGCGGAGGGATGTCCCGGCCGTTACGGCGCGCGCGGCGCAGGGATAAGCCGGCCAGCACCAGCATGACCAGGATTACCACAGCTTTGATAACATTGGCCATGTCATGCGGCAGCGCCAGAGAGCTTTCTTCGACGCGGAACGCGCCAGTATCCAGGAAACCAAAAAATAGAGCGGAGAGAATAATTCCCAGCGGGTTCAGGCGTCCTAAAAGCGCCACAGCAATGCCGGCATAGCCATAATTGCCCATGTGGGCAGTCATAAAATGCACCTGCCCCAAAAGTTGAATGGCTCCGCCGAGGCCGGCACAGGCTCCGCTAATAAACATGATTTGAAATTGCCGGATTGTTACGGGCATTTTCATAGCTTTGGCGGTGCCGGGGTTTAACCCCACCACCCGTGTTTCAAAACCGAAGATGGTGTATTGCTGGAGCACCCATAGCAGCATGGCAAGCACCAGGGCCAGAATAATTCCGATGTGAAAATCGGTATAGGGGACAAACAGCGGCAGCCAATATTTACCGGCAATCTCCGGGCTTTGGGCCGCTGCGGTTCCCACAGCCTGCAACGGCCCTTGCAAGGCGGCTTCGGCCAGATACAGGGCCACAAAATTCAGCAGAATCGTCGATAGCACCACGGGAACGGACCTATAGCGTTCCAGGTATTGGGCAACAAGTCCCCACAGCCCCCCCCGCCACTGCCCCACCGATCAAGGCGGTGGGAACCACCAGTTCCGGCTGATGAAAAATCATCATACGAGTGCTCAAGGCAACGGCCACCAAGGCCCCTAGAAGGAATTGTCCCTGTGCTCCAATATTTAATACGCCGGCGCGAAAGGCGACTCCTGCCGCCAGACCGGTCAGCAGCAAGGGGCAGGCATCGGCACAGGAGCTGCTTAGGGCGTACCAGCTTCCCGCAGCTCCACGGAGCCATAAATCCGCGAGGCGTATCGGCGGATAACCCAGAAGCGCCGCCGCCCCGATCGCCAGAGCCAGCACCGCAGCACACACCAGTGCCGCCAGCGCTACTGCGGTTACAGCGTTCCACATGTTGACGAGAAATCGCTTGATCATCACGCGCCTCCGAGCATCAAGCGGCCGATCTGCGCCGGGGAAGTATCCGGCCAGGCGGTCATCGTTACTATTCCACGGTGGATGACCGCCACACTATCGCTGATTGAAAGCAATTCATCGAGATCGCCATGAATCAGGATAATGGCCGCACCCCGTGCCCGAGCCTCCAGCAATTGCCGCAGCACAAACGCGGTTGCGCCGACATCCAGTCCGCGCGTCGGATTGACCGCCAAAATCAATTCCGGCTCCTGCGATAATTCTCTGGCCAGAACAATTTTCTGTTGATTGCCCCCGGAAAGCGTGGCGACGACATCCTCCACCCGGCGGCAGCGAATGTCATATTGCCGCACCAGATCAGCGGAATGCTTCCGCCAAGTTCCGAAGCGACCGAATCCCCACCGGGCAAATGGGCGTTGACGGTAATTGCGCAACAATAAATTGGAAACAATGGGTAGCGGCAGCACAAGCGCTTCTTTATGCCGATCTTCCGGGATATAGCCCAAGCGGATGGGGGTGGTGCCATTGCCGCTACTGCGCTGCACGATTCGCCCGGCGATGGGATTTACCGCGCCGGAAATCAGAGCGGCCAACTCGCTTTGGCCATTGCCATCCACACCGGCGATGCCCAGAATTTCATGCCGATGCACGGCCAGATTGATCTGCTTTAATATCGGCGGGCGGCGTTTTCCAATGCGGCAATCCACCGCAATAAGTTCCAGCAGAGGCGGAGTTTCGGTGTGGCGGGTCGGTTGCGCAAGTCGCGGCACATCCACTTTGGCTCCGACCATTTTTTCCGCAATCTGATCCACGGACAAATCCGCGGTCGTACCGGAATAAACCAGCTTCCCGCGCCGCAGAATGGAAATCGTACGGCATATACGCACTGCTTCCGCGAGCTTATGGCTGATGAATAATACGGTCATTCCGGCCTGCGCCAGCCCCGCGACGGCGAGGGCCAGTTCGTCCACTTCGGCCGGGGTTAAAGCTGCGGTGGGTTCATCGAGGATAAGAATTTTACCGCCGCCGCAAAGTGCTTTAATAATCTCCACTCGCCGTTGACGCCCCACCGCCAGGCTGCCAACGACCGCATCAAGATCCAGCGGCCAGTTTAATTTCTGGCACCAGTAAGCAACATCCTTCAGCAATTTACGGGGTTTACGCGGAAAGAGGGATTTCCCGACCGCCAGGACAATGTTGTCCAGAACGCTTTGATTCTCTACAAGCTTAAAATGCTGATGCACCATACCGATGCCGTGCACGCGTCCGACACGCACCGACCCCAGGGAAATGGGGACACCCATGACTTCCATGCGGCCCGAATCCGGGCGCATCAAGCCGGCAATGATATTCATGAGCGTTGTTTTACCGGCCCCGTTTTCACCGAGAATGCCATGAACGCTGCCGGCCTGCACCTCCAGCGTGACATCCTCCAACGCCGAGACACCGCTGAAAGATTTGGAAATCCCGACAAGTTTTAAGGCCAAAGGGGTTGCGGCCATCAAAGCACCGCTTTCGCAGGGCACCGCCGCTTTAACCTATTATTATGATCCGTCATAGAAGATACATTCCGTTTAGCAACTTTTATCAGTGGTCGCGTCGCGTGTGACGGCCGGTCGGAGGCATTCAGGCCTTGGGGCCTGCACTGCGATTACCCCGCAACATGCACTTTTCCGGTTAGTAATTCCCGCCTGGCTCGGGCCAGGGCTTGCCGCATGGCGGGCGTAATAACCGACCCGATAAGCTTGGGATTTAATACCACAATGCACACACCATTTTGCAGATTTTCCGGTGCAACGCCCGGCTTAAAAGTCCCGCGTTGCACCTGCTGGGCGACGCGGAGAAATGCGCGGTCCAGGCGGATCACCGCGCTGGCCGGAGTATAACGGGAACATGTGGGATTATTATTCTGATTGCTGTTGGACCCGAAAACGTAGACGGGGCCATGGCCGGATTTGTTGGCTTGGGCAACGGCCTCAAATACGCCCCGGCTGGCCGCATCAACATTCTGGTAAATAACATCAATGCCCTGCTGGATAAACGCCTGAGCCTGGCTTTTCGATAATGCCGGCTGATCCCAACTGGTGTATGCAGCGGCGATTTTGATGGTGTGATTTACACTTTTGGCCCCGGCCACGAACCCACGATAACACGCCACGACCGATGGAATGGCCTCACCTCCGATGAAACCGATTTTTCCGGTTTTACTTAACATGGCCGCCAGAATTCCTAATTCGTAGGAAGGCTGAGCAAGATCAAAATTCAGCGTCAGCACACCGGGCTTGGTGGTGTCGGCACCACTGACGGCAAATTTTGTTTTACCCCCCATCGCCGCCACTTGCGTGGCCGGGATGAGAAATTCATAGCCGTGACCAATAATGAGATTGTATCCCCGCATGGCGTAAGAACGCATCACATCCACCGCCCGGACGGAGGAAATATGTTCCAGAATCGATACATGGGCATGGAGTTTTTTCTTCACGATCAGAATCGCATCCTTTCCTTCCTGGTTCCAACCGCCATCAGTCACGCTTCCGGAACAAATTAAGGCGATGCGCAGAGGCCCTTTTATCGCAGCAGCTTTAATGCCAGCAGCGCCGGAGAATATCAACAGACAAAACGCCAGTGTGGCGACGATTCGATCTACGCGACGTTGAGGCAGATTTTTCATCACGCGTTCTCCGTGGACATGCCGCCGCAGACAATAAGACCAAACGCCAGCCGGTAACCGCAGCAGCTATTTCCAGGGGGCATTATGAACTCTGTAAACGCAAAAAGCCATGACAACGCCAACGGTCCACCACAACACCCGGAAAAGCGGCTGACGCATGAGGCAGCATGGAAAACGGGGAAGCAGGAAAAATCCTATTTCTTGACTGGAAACCTGCCTGCGCTATGATAGGCATATAGCTGCGGGGCAAAATGTAGAAAGCCGGAACGGGTGCGATATGACACAACGCAGTGAGACACTGGCTTACGTTCACAATGCCCTGTGTACGGAGATTCCGGGGTATGCGGCTTTAGTTGAACTGGCCTTGGATTTGCGGTGGAGTTGGAACCGGGCGGCCGACGGCGTTTGGCGGCAACTTGAACCGGAATTGTGGGCGGAAACGCGCAACCCATGGCTGGTTCTCCAGACGGTTTCGCCGGCCAAACTTCAGAACCTGCTGGAGAGCAAAGACTTTTACACCGAGGTCGAGGCCTTACTGCGAAACCAAAAGCTACTGGCGGACGCCCCAACATGGTTCAGGCGAGAGCATCACGAATCTCCCTTGACATGTGTGGCCTACTTCAGCATGGAATTTATGTTAAGTGAGGCGCTGCCGATCTATTCCGGCGGCTTGGGGAATGTGGCCGGCGATCAACTTAAATCCGCCAGTGATCTGGGAGTGCCGGTCGTGGCGGTGGGCTTGTTGTATCAGCAGGGATATTTCCGGCAGCATATCGACCGCGATGGCAACCAGCAGTCGTTGTATCCGTACAATGATCCGGGGCAATTGCCCATTACGCCGTTGCGCGATGCGAATGGAGAATGGTTGCGACTGGAAATCGCCCTTCCTGGATATTCCATGTGGGTAAGGGCGTGGCAGGTGCAGGTGGGACAGGGAAAACTCTATCTCCTGGACAGCAATGATCCCGCCAATTATCCCGTTCATCGCGGTATTACCAGTGAACTTTATGGGGGCGGTCCGGAATTACGACTTCAACAGGAAATACTTCTGGGTATCGGCGGCTGGAGATTGCTGGAAGCACTGGGATTAAAGCCGGAGGTATGCCATCTCAACGAAGGTCATGCCGCATTTGCCATTTTAGAGCGAGCGCGGAGTTATAAGGACAAGACCGGATTATCTTTTGAGGCGGCGTTAGCCGTTACGCGGGCGGGCAATATATTTACCACCCACACCGCGGTGGCGGCGGGGTTTGACTGTTTTTCACCGACACTGGTGAACCAATATCTGGGAGGTTATGCCACGGAAAAGCTGGGAATATCCGTGGGTGATCTATTGGCATTGGGACGGCGCGGTGCGGCGGATAGGAACGAACCATTTAACATGGCGTATTTGGCCATGCGGGGCAGCGGCGCGGCCAATGGCGTAAGCCGGTTGCATGGGCAGGTGAGTCGATCGCTGTTTTCATCGCTGTTTCCGCGCTGGCCCATTGAGGAAGTGCCGATAGCGCATATCACCAATGGCGTTCATGTGCCCACGTGGGAATCCGCGGCAGCCGAAGAACTATGGACGAAAGAGTGCGGGATTGACTGCTGGCAGGATAAACCGGATGTTTTGACGCAAAAGATTCAGAAGTTACCGGATGGCCGACTTTGGGAATTGCGTGCCAACGGACGCGCGGCGCTGGTGGAAGAGGTGCGTGCCCGTGCGACGCGGCAACTGGCGGCCTCGGGCAGTTCTGATCAGGATGTGCAGGCAGCAAAACATTTGTTGGATCCTAATGTGCTGACACTGGGTTTTGCTCGACGGTTTGCCACATATAAACGTCCCAATCTGCTGCTGCATGATCCGGAAAGACTGGTTCGGATTTTAACCCATGCGCAGCATCCGGTTCAGTTAGTTATTGCCGGCAAAGCGCATCCCGCGGATTGGGCCGGGCAGCAATTAGTTCGACAGTGGATTGGCTTTATTCGCCGCCCCGATGTTCGGCCGCACGCCGCGTTCTTATATGACTATGATATGAGCCTTGCGCAGCGGCTCGTGCGGGGTGTGGATGTATGGATTAATACGCCGCGACGGCCATGGGAAGCCTCGGGGACCAGTGGCATGAAGGTACTGGCCAACGGCGGATTGAATCTTTCAGAACTTGATGGCTGGTGGGCGGAAGCGTTCAATCCTGAAGTGGGCTGGGCGCTGGGTGATGGCAAGGAGCACGGCGATGATCCGGATTGGGACGCCTGCGAGGCCAATGCGCTTTATGATCTGTTGGAACAGCACATTATTCCAACATTTTATGCCCGCGATGCCGCCGGCGTTCCAACGGCATGGGTAGCGCACATCCGGGCCAGCATAGCCCATCTGACGCCGCAATTCTGCAGCAATCGCACGGTGCGGGAGTATACCGAACTTTATTATTTGCCGGCGGCGCGGAATTATCTGGCCCGGGCCGACAAGAATGGAGCTCAAGGCGCGGAGATTCTCAAAGTGCGGGGGCTGTTAAACGAAAAATGGGCAAGTGTGCGCTTCGGTGATGTGCACAGCAGTTCCAGCAGCGAAGCGCATATATTTGACGCCCATGTTTATCTCAATGGTCTTGACCCCGCGATGGTGCGTGTGGAACTGTTTGCCGATGGCTTGGACAGCGGCGGCATGACCCGGCAGGAAATGAAGTTGATGGGAAAGCTCACCGGCGCAGCGGGCGGTTACGCATATCATGCACAAATACCGGCCGCACGACCGGTTGCGGACTATACCGCCCGCATTATTCCGAACATTACCGGTTTGGCGGCACCGATGGAATTGGGGCATATCGTCTGGCAGAAGTAAGTGTTCAGGCGGATAAGCCGCACGTTGAAAGTGAAATGAGTTGATGTCGCAGCAACGCAAAAATGTTTCCGGAAAAGCCACTGCACGGACGGGACCCGCGGTGATAAAAGGCCTTCAACCGCCGCTGATTCTGACCGTGAACGCCGGATCTTCGAGTATCAAGTTCGCACTGTTTGAAGCGGGTACGGAATTGCGGCGCACGATGAGCGGAAACATTGATCGCATTGGCCGGCGCGGCACACAGTTCACAACCCATGATTCACAGGGCAGGCAGCAGATCAGCCGCGGCATAAATACGCAGAATCATGGCACTGCGGCGGAATTTCTGCTGAATTTTCTCGCGGCACAAAAGGAATTTGCCGATGTGCGGGCTATCGGGCACCGGGTGGTGCATGGCATGGGCTATGCGCAGCCGGAGCGAGTCACTGCTACGCTATTAGCCAAACTGCACCGCATCGCAACCTATGATCCTGATCACCTGCCGGGGGAAATTCAGCTTATTCGGAGCTTTCGCGAAAAGCATCCGAGACTTCCCCAAGTTGCCTGCTTTGATACTGCGTTTCACCACAATATGCCGATGATCGCGCAAGTGCTGCCGATCCCCCGGCGTTATGCGGCTAAAGGCTTGCGACGCTATGGGTTTCATGGCTTATCTTATGCGTTTTTGATGGAAGAACTGCGGCGGCTGGGAGACGGAGCGGCTGAAAAAGGCCGGGTGATTCTGGCGCATCTGGGCAATGGTGCCAGTTTGGCGGCCGTGCGAAATGGAAAAAGCCTCGACACCAGCATGGGCTTTACGCCCGCCGCCGGATTGATGATGAGCACCCGTAGCGGAGATTTAGACCCGGGAGTTTTTAATTACCTGTCGCGCACACAGAGCATGACGGCGGCGCACTTTGAGAATATGGTGAATCATGAATCCGGACTGCTGGGTGTTTCGGCAAGAAGTTCTGATGTGCGCGATCTGTTGGCGAAACGCGGCAGCGACAAGCATTGCGCTTTGGCAATCGACATGTTCTGCTATCAGGCCAGAAAGTGGATTGGCTCATTTGCCGCGGCACTAGGTGGCGTGGATACACTGGTGTTTGCCGGCGGCATTGGCGAAAACGCACCGATAATTCGCCAAAACATCTGCCGTGATTTGGCATTTCTGGGTATCCGGATAAACGCTGCCGCCAACACCCGGAATGCCGAAGTGATTTCGGTGCCGGGGGCCGCGGTAACTGTTCGCGTTATACATACCGACGAAGAGCTGATGATCGCCCGGTCGGTTGTTGATTTGCTTAACGTGAAAATGCAAACGAAAGGAAAATAACTTATGGCTACGACAACACTGACCAAGGAAATGCTTGCCAAACTCGATGCCTATTGGCGGGCGGGAAATTATCTGTCGGTCGGACAGATATATCTTTACGATAATCCGTTATTGAAACAACCATTGAAACTCGAACATATTAAACCGATGTTGCTGGGCCATTGGGGCACCACGCCGGGACAAAACTTCATTTACACGCATTTGAACCGCGTGATCAACAAATACGATCTGGATATGATTTATCTCTCGGGTCCCGGCCACGGGGGACCGGCGGTGGTGGGAAATGTGTATCTGGAAGGAACGTACAGCGAAATCTATCCCAATATCAGCCAGGATGAGGCGGGAATGAAAAAACTCTTCAAGCAGTTTTCATTTCCCGGTGGCATTCCCAGCCACGCGGCCCCCGAAACGCCGGGGTCCATCCATGAGGGCGGCGAATTGGGCTACAGCATCAGCCACGCCTTTGGAGCGGTGTTTGATAACCCAGATCTGATTACCGCCTGTGTGGTGGGTGACGGCGAAGCGGAAACCGGACCTTTGGCGACAAGCTGGCATTCCAATAAATTTCTCAACGCCCAGACCGATGGCGCGGTATTGCCGATTCTGCATCTTAATGGTTACAAGATTTCCAATCCCACGGTACTGGCCCGCATTGAACCTGAGGAATTGGAACAATTATTGCGCGGGTATGGATGGGATCCGCGTTTTGTTGAAGGCCACGAGCCGGCGCTGATGCACGAAGCCATGGCGACGGCATTGGATGCGGCAATCGAACGTATCCGCCAAATTCAGCATGAGGCCCGCACGCAGGGCAATACGATGCGCCCGCGTTGGCCGATGATTGTTCTGCGGTCTCCCAAAGGGTGGACCGGGCCGCGAGATATTGACGGCCTGCCCGTGGAAGGGACTTTCCGTGCGCATCAGGTGCCCTTGTCTGATCCGGCGAAAAATCCTGAACATCTCAAGATGCTGGAAGCGTGGATGAAAAGCTACCATCCGGAAGAACTTTTTGATGGCCAGGGACGCCTCAAACCGGACCTGGCGGATCTGGCCCCCAAGGGACAGCGGCGTATGGGAGCGAATCGTCATGCCAACGGCGGCAAGCTGCTGCGGGATTTGCGGATGCCGGACTTCCGCGACTATGCCGTAACCGTCAAGCAACCCGGCGTTATGGGCATTGGTGACACCCATGTCCTGGGGCCCTTTTTGCGCGATGTCGCAAAACTTAATGCCGCACCGCGGAATTTTCGACTCTTCGGACCCGATGAAACGCTTTCCAACGGGTTGGGGGCTATTTTTGATCACACCAACCGGCAATGGGATGCGCGCACCGTGCCCAATGATGAATTTTTGGCGACATCAGGCGGCGTACTGGATTCCATGCTCAGCGAGCATCAATGTGAAGGTTGGTTGGAAGGGTATCTGCTGACCGGACGGCATGGTGTTTTTAATTGCTATGAAGCATTTATTCATGTTGTTGCCTCTATGTTTAATCAACACGCCAAGTGGCTGGAGGTCACCGACAACCTGCCATGGAGGGCGGATATTGCTTCCTTGAATTATCTGCTGTCATCCCATGTGTGGCGGCAGGACCATAACGGCTTTACGCATCAGGATCCGGGCTTTCTGGATGTGGTGATGAATAAAAGCCCGGATGTGGTGCGGGTTTATTTGCCGCCCGATGCCAACTGCCTGCTTTCCGTCATGGACCATTGCCTGCGCAGCAGACAGTATGTCAACGTGATTGTGGCTGGAAAGCATCCATCGCCGCAGTGGCTGTCTATGGATGCCGCGGCGATTCATTGCGAAGAAGGAATTGGTATCTGGAAATGGGCGGGCAATGACGACCGCGTTGATCCGGACGTGGTTATGGCCTGCGCCGGTGATGTGCCGACATTGGAAATACTGGCCGCCGTTTCCATTCTGCGGCATGAACTGCCGGACCTGAAAATCCGCGTGGTTAATGTGGTGGACCTCATGAAGCTTCAGCCGGCGAGCGAACATCCGCATGGTTTAAACGATGTGGATTTTGATTCCCTGTTCACCAAGGATAAGCCGGTGATCTTCGCGTTTCACGCGTATCCCTGGCTGATTCATCGCCTGACGTACCGCCGTAACAATCACCGCAATATTCACGTTCGCGGCTATAAGGAAAAAGGCACCATCACCACGCCGTTTGATATGACGGTACTCAATGATATGGATCGTTTTCATCTGGTGCAGGATGTGGTGGATCGTGTGCCAAAAGCGGGCACGCGAGCGGCCTATCTTAAACAGATGGTGCGGGATAAGCTCATTGAACACAAACGCCATATCCAACAGCACGGACAAGACCTGCCGGAAATTCGCAACTGGAAGTGGAGCGAGTCATAGCCATTTCGTAGATTGCGCACCGGGCTATAATCACCATCTTGCGCGGCAAGAACCGGCAGGTGTGTAAACCAGCGGAAAATCGCGACGGAGCGTGCGGCTATGGATATTGGTGTATTGATTTTCCCCGGTGTCGATCAACTGGATGTTACCGGACCATTTGAGATTTTATCGCGTTTACCGGGAGCCAAGGTTCACGTTATATGGAAAACACGCAAACCGATAATGGATGTTCATGGGCTGATTCTCACGCCCACGATGACTCTTTCAGCCTGCCCGAAGCTTGATTTGTTGGTAATTCCCGGCGGGCCGGGGCAGGAAGGGATCATGGATGACAGAGCTATCCTTGATTTTATAAAAAGTCGGGCGGTGCAGGCCAAGATTGTGCTTTCGGTCTGCACTGGAGCTTTGCTTTGCGGCGCAGCTGGATTGCTTATTGGTAAACCGGCTACCACGCACTGGGCGTCATTGGACCTGCTGAAATTATTTGGTGCCAAGCCACGCAAAAAGCGCGTTGTCATCAGCGGACGGCTTATTTCCTGCGCCGGAGTTACTTCCGGGATTGATGGTGCGCTGAGGGCGGTGGCGCTTTTGGTCGGGTATAAAAAAGCGAAGATGATTCAGTTAGCCGTTGAGTATGCGCCGGAGCCACCTTTCCAGTGCTATGATATCAATCATGCGCCACACAACATCAGCCTGCCGGTTCGTCGTGAATTTGCGAGAATTTCGGCCCAACGATTGAAGACCGCAAAACGAATCAGCGAAAGCATGCAATGCACTGCGCGGAAGAAAAACAAGGACCGCAGAAAATCCGAAGCGGCGGGAAGCGGAGCGGCGGCTAAACGGACTTGACATGCGGTTCAATGAGCTTGGCGTTTTGCGCCAGGGTGCGTATAAATTCCCGCCGTGTGGGATAATTAATGCCCCATCCCTGGATAAATACCAGGGCCAGTAAAACGGCGATCTGAATCATGCCGTTGCGTTCGGCGGCGGCGTGATAACGCTGAAAATGAGCCTTGTGCAGGGCGGCGTTGGCAGGGTTGGAATCCACGCGTTGCACGTAGAGAGCATGTTGATGCCGGACGGCGGGGTCCAAGTACAGCATTTGCGACCCCAGCAACATCGCCAGAATCACCACGCCGCCCAGCCGCAGCCATACCCAGATATTTAGCGCATTAAGATGAAACGCCATCTGGAATAGCGAACAAAACAGCATCAGGAACAGACATACCAGTTGAAAGACGGAAAATATTTGAAGGATGTTGCCAAAAATTAGACCGGCGAGTTCCTTGGATTGATTTAATTTTGGATTAATGGCCGATGCATGAACCCCGGCAGCGGAAATGGTGTGGAAAATCTCTGGAGCTACGACCGCCCCGAGAATCAGCAGGCCGCCAAAATAAATGCAAAGCCCTAAGGAGAATAACACCTGTGTGAAACGGAATCCTGCCACGCTAGCTTCTCCAATTCTGGTGATATTATAGCCCCAAAAAAAATAAACCGCGCCAAAACCGGTGGTCGTGGCGCGGTTGTTTGATTGTGGTATAACCATCCGAGAATTAACGATAAAATTCGATAATCAGGCTGGGGTTAATCTGGAAGGGAATTTGCTCCGGCATCGGCAAGGCTACGACTTTAGCCTCCAATTGCGCGGGGTTAAAATCCAGCCATGTCGGCACCTGATGGCCCGCCATGGATTCCATATTTTCCCGCAGCAGTTTGGCGGTTTTCTCACGGAAGGTAATGGTCATTCCGGGAACCACTTGATAACTGGCGATATCCACCTTACCACCATTGACCAGAACGTGGCCGTGGGCCACAAGCTGCCGGGCGGCCCAGATGGAGCGTGCCACGCCCAAGCGGCGTACGACATTATCCAAGCGGGTTTCCAGAACCTGTTGCAGCGTAACCGCGGTGTTACCCTTGGCGCTTTTGGCCGTGGCCATGTACCGCCGGAACTGCTTTTCAAGCACGTTGTAATGCGCTTTCATGCGTTGCTTTTCACGCAGACGAATACCGTATTCTGACAATCGCTTGCTGCGAAACCCGTGCATGCCGGGGGCAACGAATTCGCTTTTGTTATGTTTGGGAAGATCGGCAATCGCCACACCGAGCCGGCGTGACAGTCGCACCTTAGGACCTAAGTAGCGGGACATGGAAGCTCCTTTCAGCATACAGGCCAACAACGCCCGCCGGCGCGGCCTGCTGCAATCAAAGCCGGCGTACCGGAATGACACCCATCAATCCGGCCTTCTCGGCGAATGTATAGCCCATTGAAGATACCCGGTCAGGGCATAACGGTCAAGTTCGGCTGTTGCATTTTCTTTCGCAGAGGTGCGGGTGCCGGGTGCAACTTTCGCGAAGTTCTGGGTGTCCTTAGGCATAAAAAAAAAGCCCAGCGGTTCCAGCCGCTGGGCATTTTGGTAATTGGGCGTAGTTCATTTGCGGGCTTAATGGATCAGTGAGCAACGCGTCGCCGAATGGCCATTGTGCCGATAAGGGCGATTCCGCCAATCACCGTCAAGGCACCGCTGCCAGGTAACGGTGCGCCGGCGGGAGCTACGTTTGAGTAGTAATAATCCACCGTCACGACGCCATCACTGGTCGAATTGGTAGATGCGGAATAGGGTGTGGCTCCGCTAACCAGCGCCACGCCAGAACCGGACAGCGTGAGCGCGATTTGGCCACTGCCGATAAATTGTGAGAGATTTGAGGTCAGAGTCTTGACCGGACTGGACCCGCTGGCCGTGGTATCAATTGTGGCGTTATCTCCGGGGGCGATCGTGGCCGAGTTGGGCGAGGAACTGTTCAGGAAACCGGCCACGAGATTAGAATTTGGATCGGTCAGAGAGAGCTGTTCGCCGAGGCTGATGCTGTAATCAGAACTCGTCGCCGAGTTATTGGTGACTTCAACGCTCCCGCTGCTGGTATCCGCGATTTGCACGGTTACGCGGGTCAATGTACCCAAGCTCGATTGAAATTGGTTAAAATCCATCGCCTCCGTGAAGGGATTTGTTTCCGGCGAAAGCCCGGGGCCGTAATCCACCGCTTGCGTCACCACGCCCGCGTTTGACATGCCAACCATACCTAACCCTGCGGACAGTACCGCACCGATGATGACCACTTTCTGCAGTTTCATAAAACCGAACTCCATTAGTTTTGCTTCGGATGGAGGCCCACACATTCAGGCGCTACCCACTGCAGATAACAATGCAATTGCCGTGCCGCGCCGATATTTTTCAAATTCTTTCATTTCTCCGCCCTGCGTAGGCAAAACGCGATTATGATGGTCCTGTCAATGCGACATTTTGACCGAAAACGCCAAATTGACCCGGCCAAAGAGTTGCCTGCGCGCTGCCTTACCTGCCATCGAGCAAATAATCAGGGACAGCCAAGAAAACACATGGCGTAACAGACCAGAGGCGGTATGGCCATCCGCGTTATCCGCGCCATCCGCGGTTCAAACCAGTTGCGCCGCTATGGAACATAAATGCTTAGGAAAAATGCGCAAAAAAATGCCCCGGAGCGGGAGTGGCTCCGAGGCATCAGGGAGAAGGAGAAGCCATGAAATCGTTAATTGCTCTGCTGAACAAACACAAAGCGTTCTGAGCCGTCAGCACCACGCACATACATGCGTATCCCGGATGACAGACTCACTTTTTTCAACACTGACTTAA
>DAHXLH010000256.1:0-6351 GCA_027366115.1 Phycisphaerales bacterium | reverse complement strand
GCTGTCCAGGTCTGCGACACCGCCAAAAGTCCAAAACCAGCCATCACGAATCTCCCGATCGAACAACGAATGGATACTGCGTCCATCCCGGAACATTTTTCCTTGCCCCCAATTATAACATACCCAGGAGCCTGTCCGAGTAATGGCCGGGATTGCGATTACTCGGACAGGCTCCTAGAGAACCTTTTCCCATTCAATGCGTTCCAGAGCAGGGTCGCGGTGGCGCTCAAACTGCTGCGTAAACATCATGTGATATATGCCATGGTTATCCAGCAGTTGCTCGTGCGTGCCTTGCTCGACAATTTTGCCTTCCACCAGCACGGCAATGGAATCCGCATCCATAATCGTGCTTAAGCGATGGGCAATGACGATTGTGGTGCGGTTGCGCATCAACTCATTAAGCGATTGCTGGATGAGTTTCTCCGATTGCGTGTCAAGCGAACTGGTAGCCTCATCAAGCACCAGAATACGCGGATCAGCCAGAATGGCCCGGGCAATGCTGATGCGCTGTTTCTGGCCGCCGGAAAGTTTATTTCCCCGCTCCCCCACCGGGGTTTGATAACCGTTGTCCATGGCCATGATAAATTCATGGGCATTGGCCTTTTTGGCGGCATCCATAATGTCCGCTTCATTGGCATTGCGCCGCCCAAAGCCGATGTTTTCCATGATCGTGCCGTCAAAGAGATACACATCCTGCAACACCATGGCAAATTGCCGCCGATAATCCGCCAGGCGAATATCCTGTATGTCCACACCGTCCAGGAGAATGGCTCCGGAGGCGACATCATAAAATCTGGCAATTAAATTCACCAGCGTGGTTTTTCCGCTGCCGGAAGGCCCCACCACCGCCAAGGTTGACCCGGCCGGGATATCCAGCGTGATATGATCAATCACCGTCTGATCAGGTTTATAACCAAATGAAATATCGCAGAGCTTAATATGGCCCAGCGGCTCGACCACAGCGACCGCGTTTTCCCGGTCCGGCATATCGGGCGGTTGATTGAGCACATCGCATACGCGGTCCAATGAACCGAGATTCTGCTGGAGATTTTGCAGGGAATCAATCATTTGCGTAATAGGTCCCAGCAGCATCAAGCTGTAGGTTTCAAACATCACCAGATCACCCACTTTGAGTTTCCCTTGCAGCACCAGTTCGCCACCATACCAGATAATGACAATGCCGATAGCCGGTACGAAAATCGACCATCCCGTGGCCAGCAGCCGACCCAGAATAGAAGTGAAATATTGCTTGCGTACCAGTAAGTATTGCCGCGCCCCAAATTCCTTATGTTCACTGCGCTCACGCCGAAAACTGCGCACCACCCGGATGCCCGCAAATAAATCGCTCACCCGCGATGACAGAATGCCCCGGTCATCCTGAATATTTCGCCACATCGGACGCAGGCGGCGAAATATTAAAAAGTGAATCACCACCACCGGGGGAATCAGTGCCGCGGCAACCGCGAAGAGCTTCCAGTTGGTGGCAACAAGAATCAGCAGAATGCAGATCATCCGAAATATCGCACCCACCGGATTAACAATCGCATTCTGCACACCCCCCACCACCTGATCCGTATCGCTCATCACCCGGCTGATGATGCCGCCCGTGCGATACTCGGCCAATTGCGATAACGGCAAGCGCGCCAAATGCTCATGCAAACGCTGCCGCAGGGACGCCGCCAGGCGATAATTCAATTTCTGCGCCGCCAGCACGCGAATCCAGGAAATACTCACGCCGATAATTTCCGCGGCAATCAGCGCCAACACCAGTGCCAGCAGCCCGTGCGATGGCGAATCCGAAAACCAATGTCGCAAACCGCCAGGCGGTAAATGCTGCGTAATCGGCAGCGGCTTACGTACAAAAACATAATCAATGGCCAATTTCAGCACATAGGGCGGCGTGAGCGCAACAACCGAACTGACAATCGCCACAACCATTAATGCTGTGACAGAACCATAATATCCCCGCAGCATAACCCGATATTGCCCCAACAAATGTCGCTTGGAATATTTAAACGTATGCTTTTCGCCCGTGGGGCCACCCATGGAATGCCGGCCGCCTTGCGACGCCGGCGGATCAACCCGTGGTGCATCAGGGTCTACAAGTCGATCACCTTTTAACAATCCCTGGCGGAGTTTTTGCCGGAATTCCTTAAATCGCGTGCGGCTGGACTTCATCTATATTTCGCCTGACAGAAACCATACATATACCGGGCATTATAGACACCTTTGAATAAAAAAATCACTCATCAGATGCCAAGCGGCCGCCAAACGGATAAAATAAGGGGCTTGGCCGCCGACGGGTAGATCGGCCAGGCCGGTATGAGGAATGGAATAATCGATGGCCCGACTTGGCGTCAATATTGATCACGTGGCAACGCTGCGGCAGGCGCGGCAGGGAACTGAGCCAGACCCCATGTGGGCCGCGGTGGAAGCTGAATTAGGCGGAGCCGATTTAATTACCGTGCACCTGCGGGAAGATCGGCGGCACATTCAGGATCGGGATGTGGAACTGCTGCGACAAACGGTTCAAGTACCCCTGAATCTGGAAATGGCGGCGCTGCAGGAAATTGTGGCAATCGCCCTGCGCATTAAACCGGCGATGGCGACTTTGGTCCCCGAGAAGCGCACGGAAGTAACCACGGAGGGCGGCCTGGATGTGGCCGCCAATACTCCAGCCCTTTCCGCTGTAGTGGAAAAACTTAGCACCGCGGGCGTAAGATGCAGTGCGTTTATTGATGCCGATTTGCGACAAGTCCATGCAGCAAAACAGGCCGGCTTTGCCATTTGTGAATTGCACACCGGGCCTTATGCCTTGGCACCAGCGGGCGCAGAACGTGAGAAAGAACTTGAACGCGTGCGGGCGGCCGGCGAGGAAATTTTGAATTCCGGCATGCAGCTTAACGCCGGCCACGGCCTGAATTATACCAACGTGCAGGCCATTGCCCGCCTGCCGCACTTAAGTGAATTGCACATTGGCCACGCCATTGTAAGCCGCGGCATATTCATCGGCCTGCGAGAAGCTGTGGCCCGCATGAAAATCGCCATCAGCGGCATGGACTGAAACTAGTTTAAGATGGAGTTCGACACATGTTTCATGGCACCTTTACCGCGTTGATCACCCCTTTTCGCAACAATACTTTTGATGTTGCCGCGTATGAAAAACAGATCGCCTTTCAAGCCCAGCACAAGTTGCAGGGCATTGTTCCCGTGGGCACGACCGGAGAATCTCCCACGCTATCACACTCAGAGCACAAGCAAGTTATTGAGATTGCCGTCAAAGCGGCGCGCGGCACAGGCCTGAAGGTGCTGGCCGGCACCGGCTCCAACAGCACCGATGAAGCCATTGAACTGACACAATTTGCCAAATCCGCCGGTGCCGACGCCGCCCTGATGGTCAATCCCTATTACAACAAGCCCACACAGGAAGGGCTGTATCGCCATTTCCAAGCCGTGGCCCAGGCGACGGATATTCCCATTGTGCTCTACAACATCCCCGGCCGTACGGGAATAACCATGACGGTCGGCACGATGGTGCGCTTGGTCAAAGATTTCAAAAATATTGTCGCCGTAAAAGACGCTGCGGGAAATATCGACTTAACCACCGAAGCCGCCGCCGCAGGCCTGACCGTGCTTTCCGGTGATGATTCCATGACCTTGCCGATGATGGCGGTGGGTGCCAGAGGTGTAATCAGTGTAGCCAGCAATATTGTGCCCGGACACGTGCGAAGTCTGGTAGATGCGGTGAACGCCAATGATTTCGCGTTAGCCCGCAGCATTCACCACAAACTTTTTGCCCTGTGCAAAGCCCTGTTCATTGAAACCAATCCGATTCCCGTAAAAACCGCGATGGCCTTACTGGGTCGCGACACGGGCGAAATGCGATTACCGTTGTGCGAAATGACCGATGCCAACCGCGACGTTTTGACCAAGGCACTTTTGGGGGCCGGGTTGCTGTAAGATTGTTAGCGACCATTCACGACACGCCGCTACGGTCAGGCAACAATGCTCGCTGCGTGATCTGTTAGATCATCTGGAGGGTCCGCTGGGCCATTGGATTTGACTATCAAGAGGATAAAGTATAGCATTAAACTAATTGGTGTTGGTTCTCCAGTTGAAACTGACGATTTGTAATTGAAAATTCAGGAGACTTTATGGCGAATTCTAATCGATCCACCACACCGGCACAGGATATTGCGCTGCTGTTGATCAGACTGATCATCGCGACCATTTTTTTATATCATGGTTCGCAGAAACTCTTTGGTGCTTTTGGCGGGCCGGGACTAAAGGGCTGGCATGGCGCGATGGTTTCCATGGGCATTCCCATGCCTTGGGTCAGTGCGGTGCTTAGCGCCTGCGCTGAATTTTTTGGCGGACTGATCTTTCTGATCGGCACGGGTTTGCGCATTATCGCTATTCCATTGGCGATTAACATGATGGTGGCGACATGGGTTACCCATGGTCACGGCTTCAATGTCATGAACAACGGCTGCGAATATCCTTTGTGCCTGCTGGTGATTGTTGTGGCGATGTTTCTTATGGGACCGGGGCGCTTTACGCTGGGAGCATTATTCCGCGGCGTGCGGCCCGGCAATGCTTAAACGTCCGCTCGCGGCACGTGCGGCGGGGGTCGATTCTCGATCGCCCTTGGCCAAATGGCATGGACGTCCGATAAAAAGCAAATTTTTGCTTCATATTTATATTTGCGAATAAAATCTTAACCCAATCTTAACACAATGCTCATACTAACACAGGGTTAGAGTTTCTATAATTCTCCATGAACATAAGAAGCGGTTGAGCCGTGTTGTTGTTTGGCGCGGCCCGCAGGTGAATGCTTATGAAGCGGAGAAATAGATCATGGCAGCCGCAGTGAATAATACCGTTCACGCCCGTGAGGTTACCGAAGCCCTCAATGAAGTAAAATTCAGTGGCTTTCACCTGCGCGCCATCATCACCGCCGGCATGGGGTTTTTCACCTCCGCGTACGACTTGGCCATCATCGGCACCGCTGTGGGCCTGGCCAATGAGAGTTGGAAGGCCGGCCCCACGGAAATCGGACTAATCACTTCATGTTCGCTTTTTGCAACATTTATTGGGGCCATACTGTTTGGCACGCTGGCGGATCGTATCGGCCGCAAAAGTGTGTATGGCTTAGAAGCCATCCTGATGACCATCGGGGCGCTGGGAAGCGCATTTTCATTCGGGATATGGCAGTTGGTGCTGTGGCGCGTGATCATGGGGCTGGGCATCGGCGGGGATTATCCGCTGTCCGCAGTCATCATGAGCGAATACGCCAATCGGCAAGACCGCGGCAAAATGGTGGGCATGGTATTTTCATGCCAGGCGATCGGCTTTCTGGCCGGTCCCATTGTTATCCTGACGCTTTTGGCCGCAGGTGTAAATCATGATCTGGCCTGGCGCATCGCCCTGGGACTCGGCGCGTTGCCGGCGGCGGGAGTGATCCTGTTGCGACGGGCGATGCCGGAGTCTCCACGTTGGCAGGCCCGCGCCAAAGGCAATACCTCAAAGGCCGCCAAAGACATGGCCAATTACACCGACGGCCTGGCCCGTTCCGGCGGCGCAACCACCAATGTTGTACGCGAGCCGTTGAGCAAATACGCCCTGACGCTTCTGGGTACCGCAGGATGCTGGTTTGTTTTTGATTACGCGTACTACGGCAACACCATTGGCATGCCGGCCATTATTAGTTCTGTCGCCCCCCATGCTTCCATGATTACTACCGTCGCATGGAATGTGATCATCTTTGGCTTGTTTGCCGTTCCGGGATATGTCCTGGCATTTATGTTCAGCGATAAACTTGGGCGCAAATTTATTCAGATGATGGGTTTTGCGCTGATGACCTTGATGTTCCTGGTGCTGGGACTTGTGCCGGCGCTGTCGCATAATGCGGCAGCGTTTATCACCGTTTTCGGGTTAAGCTACTTCTTCTCAGAATTCGGGCCTAATGTGACAACATTTGTCTTGGCGGCGGAATTATTTCCCGTCAATCTGCGCACCACCGGCCACGGCATATCCTCCGGCATCGCCAAGTTTGGTGCCTTTCTCGGCGTGCTGTTCCTCAACGGCATTTTAGCCAAACTGGGTTTTGGCGGCGGCATGTTACTTTCAGCGGGTATGTCGGTTATTGGCCTGATTCTCACCGCGTTATTCATTAAAGAACCGGCGGGCAAATCTCTGGAAGAAGCCAGCCGTGAATCGCTGTCCGGCCCGCATAGCGCCTCTGAAGCCATATTGGCGCGCCACGGCCAAAGCTTTTCCAGTGCGCCGACACAAAGCGGCATGGTCACAGAACTCCCCGAAGACGCCCCCGAAGAGCTTGCCAGCGTGTAA
>DAHXLH010000213.1:0-3718 GCA_027366115.1 Phycisphaerales bacterium | reverse complement strand
GGCTCCGGCCATTAAACGCATAGGCCTTCCGGCATATAATTACTATGGGGGAGAAGCGTTGCATGGCTTGGGGCGCGGTGGTCCCGTGACCAGCTTCCCGTTGCCGCTGGCTATGGCCTGTTCCTGGAATCCGGCGCTGGCGTTGGAGGTTTACACCGCAATCTCAGATGAGGCACGGGCCTACAATAAACAAGAAAATGTCGGATTGGCTTATTTTTCGCCGCAAACATTGAACCTGCATCGTGACCCGCGGTGGGGGCGTTGTGACGAAGCTCCGGGAGAAGATCCGTGCCTCGCGGGAACCTGGGCGGTGAGTGTCATTAAGGGCATGCAGGGGGATAATCCCAAGTATCTGAAAACTACCGCCTGCGCCAAACATTTTATCTGCAACAATACCGATTCTGATCGCGCCACGGTTTCCGCTTCGGTAAGTCCGCGGAATTTCTGGGAATATTATACACGGGCCTATCGCACCTGCGTCCTGGATGCGGACGTTTTTACGTTTATGAGCGCCTACAACGAGATTAACGGCATCCCATGCAGCGCCGATCGCTTTCTCTTGACCAGTTTACTGCGGGGCCGCTGGGGTTTTCGCGGTTATGTCGTATCCGACTGTGACGTGGTGAATAACATTTTCAGTACCCAGCACTACCTGCCTACATTGCATCAGGCGGCTGCCGCCGCCATGCAGGCGGGTTGTGATTTGAATTGCGGCGATACGATGCCCAAGCACCTCGGCAAGGCCGTGGCGGATGAACTCGTCAGCGAAGCGGATATCAGCCGGGCGATTACACGTTTATTGACCGTCCGGGTGCTCTTTGGGGAATTTGATCCTCCGGAAAGCGTCGCCTATAACAGCATCGGCTTTGATGTGGTTGATTCACCGGCTCATCGGGCCTTGGCTCTGAAAGCCGCACAACAGTCCATTGTTTTATTGAAGAATGACAACAACTTTTTGCCGTTACAAAAATCGGATATCAAAACCGTCGCCGTCATCGGTCCAACGGCAGGCCAGTGCCATCTTGGCGGCTACAGCGGCTCGCCGTTTGTGCGTATTTCACCGTATGAGGGCATTGCCCACGCGTTGGGGGCGTCAGTTTATCTCGCGCATGAGCATGTGTGGCCGCAGGAGTTACAGGCGGTCAGCGCGGGCGTACAAACGCAAGGTTCCAGCGAAGGCGGCGTGAACATCGGTTGGATTGACGATGGGGCGTGGGTGCAATACAAGCCGCAGGATTTCACCGGTAAAAGTCACCTTGCCATTCGTGTGTCCAGTCCGAGCGGTGGGGCGGTTATTCATGTACATATCGACTCACTGGACGGCAGGAAAATTGCGACTGTTACTGTGCCTCGCACCGGTGGCTGGCAGCACTGGACGACGGTTTCCGCCGCCATCAGCGGCATCACCGGAAAACACAAAGTATTCTTCAAATTCGCCGGGCACAAAGGCGGCCCGATGTGCAATGTTGAATGGTTCCAGCTTCAGCCTGTCACCCCGCCTCCCAAACCGCAGGCCATGCCGGGTCAGCCGGTGGTGGTCTTCAAGCCTGGCTGCGCGGTGGATGGCCCGAAAGATGACAAGATGTTTGCCGAGGCGGTGGACGCTGCAAAAAGCGCCGATGTGGTCATCATGGTCTGCGGCGTGGATCAAAGCATCGATGCCGAAGGGCACGACCGTAAAGATACCAGGCTCACCGGTGTGCAGCACGAATTAATTCAGGCCTGCTTCAAAGCCAACCCGAAAACCGTGCTGGTCATCTCCAGCAACAACACGGTAGCCGTTAATTGGGAGCAGGAAAATCTGCCGGCCATTGTATCCGCTGTGTTCGCCGGGCAGGCTCAGGGAACGGCCATAGCCGACGTTTTGTTCGGAAATTACAACCCCGGCGGCAAAACCTGCTGCACATGGTATAAGTCGGTGGATCAACTGCCGGCGTTTCATAACTACGACATTATGAAGGGCCGCACGTATATGTACTTTGAGGGCCAACCGCTGTATCCCTTTGGCTATGGCTTAAGCTATACGCGTTTTAAGTACAGTGACCTTAGTATTTCCAAGGCCACACTCGGTGCCGGCGAATCGATTGTGGTTTCAGCGATAATAACTAATACCGGATTGTACGCGGGTGCGGAAGTGCCGCAACTGTATGTGCAGGCACCGGCATCTCCAGTCAAGCGGCCCATCAAGCAGTTGGTGGGATTTCAACGCCTGGAACTTAAACCCGGCGAAAGCCGACGCGTGGAATTCACAGTTCCTTATACCGAGCAGGCGCTGTGGTACTGGGAGGAAAAGCAGCGCAAATTTGTGCTCCAACCGGGGACGGTGAAAGTGTTGGTGGGAAGTTCCTCGGCGAACATTCACTTAAATACCATCATTTCCCTGCAACCCTGCACGGATGCCAGGCTCGGAGGCCCCGAAACGCTTACGACCGCGGCAGTTAATTCTGTAGTCGTTTAGCAGCCAAAAAAGGCCTCCGGGGGTTCGCCCCCGGAGGCCTGATAAATCCTTGAGCCAAACCGTGGTTGGCCGGAACCCTTACATTCCGGGCATTCCGGCCATCGCGCCTTTGCCGACGATGGTTTTCCAATGGCCGTGCACATCAACCTTGATCATGGATGGAACCAAGACATGATCCTTGGAATTGGCCTTGCCCATGACTTCAATATTCAGGCCCACATAGGGGGCCAGGGGGCGGGAATTCGTAGCCAGCACCCAGGCATGGCCATGAACCAAAATGCCGGCGGGGACACCCTCGCTCAGACATTTCTTTCCACAGGTTTTGCCATGGGCCCGGCCGGTGGCACCCAGGGCCGAGTAGCACTTCATATCCAAAAGTTGACCCTTGACCGTGACGGCTTTGGTTGTCACAGCAAAAGCACTGACGGACATGGCACTGACGGCCAATAAACCTGCGATACCGGAAATAATTTTGCGATTCATACCGCAACTCCACAAAAAGAGACCTTGTTTTGGCGTACTGATGACCACCATCAGTATCACCACAACATTTATTAAGACTTATGCCAACACCAAGCTGGCTCGACTTTATGCAGCGCACTCCACCAAGTCACCCCATTATACGCATGCCCCGGCATGGTGGATGAAAAATTCCGCCGATATCCCGCGGGGCTGGCGAGATATAAGTTGGGAGCCAGTTGGCTATAAGCCAGGAGTTTTTGGAAGCGCCAGCGCTGCCATTGTGGTCGCCGGGCGCACTGGACGACTGCTCCTTCCAGCTAGCGCCTGCGTTCTGAATTCTGCGTCAGCCGTTTTTATAGGCGGAGTTTTATCAGGGCGTTACGTTATTGGAACCGTTGAATTTGCTGGTGAAAAGTAATTATTTTTTGTGTGGTTCCAGAGCGTATCTGCCGATAGATTAACTGTGCAGCTAACAAAAATTCAGGCACATATCGACTGAAGTACTGCACAAGAGAAGAGGCGAAAATTGATCCGCGAGCTGACGCAATTCAAAATCAGCAATCCATAGGTTTCGCAATGAGCTTATGGTTCGCGGTATTCGCCCGAATGAAAAAATATTTTGGCTGGATTTCCCCTTGGAGGGAGCGAGAGGTTTGTTGGTCCGTCAGCGGACAGGTTTGGATGAGTTAGAGCGCCATGGCCGTTTCTGATTATGTTGCGGCCAAAGATTCAAGGTCTCTTTTTGTGGAGTTGCGGTATGAATCGCAAAATTATTTCCGGTATCGCAGGTTTATTGGC
>DAHXLH010000253.1:0-3398 GCA_027366115.1 Phycisphaerales bacterium | reverse complement strand
AAAAAACTTCCGGTGTGACGTGGGAAGCGGCACTGCGAGCGATTCAGCCGTGGTTGATACGGTCCATCGGATGCTGTCCATTTTGCAAAACAAAATTCAACCCGAAATTCTGTGATTCTACTTAACATAGTAATACTAACTCCTCGCTCCTGCATACTCGTTCCGCGCTTATCCCCACGCCGCCGCCCCTATAGCATCAGCACGGCACCGGAACATTGAAAAAATTGTATTCTGTAATGCCTTGAAAAAGTCCTGCAGCGCTTTAATCAAGGTGCCAATTGCTTTTCTTTTCTTCCGAAGGGTGGTATATCTTATACATAGTCAGGCTCATTGTTCGTTAGCTTGACAGGCCGAAAAGGCCTATGAACGGCTACGTTTTTCTCGCATTGCCGGCTTATGGAGTTTTACAACATGGTAAATCTACGAAAATTGGTAACAGGTGTGGCGCTGGCGGCGGCTTTTGCAGCCTTTGGCGGTGTGCGGGCTGGAACCGTTATCCTGAAAAACGGGGATCACATCACAGGCACCATCACCCGCGTTGGAGCGGCACACGTAACCGTTAAACCCGCGTATGCCGGGGTATTATCCATTCCGATTGCCGACATTAAAACTTTATCCAGCAACATTCCGGTGGTGTTGGCACCGGCGAAAGCCCCGGCTCGGATGGCGACTCTGGCCCCGGCACCCGGCGGTTCCGGATGGACGGTAACGCCCGTGAACATGCCTGTGCCGCCGGCCAAACCCACCGAGCCGGTCTCATGGTTTGGTCCCAACTGGGAAAATGAATTGGATCTGGGGGCTTTAGATGCCACGGGAAATTCCAACAGTACACAATTTACCGGGGCCTTAAATTTACATTATCATTTCAAACCCAACCAAGTGAATATCAGTCTCACCGGCGGCTACGGTATGACCAATGATGTTCAATCCCTGGGATTTTTCGAGACGGATGAAATCTGGCGTCGCTCCTTGGATGAATTCAAGCCCCAGTGGGCCAAAAAGATGTTTCTATTTGCCCAGAACAGCAATCGTTACGATGCGATTCTGGGTATTTCCATTCGCTCCAATAACTCCATTGGTCCTGGTTATTATATTTTTGATAATAAAAAAATTGAACTCGATGTCCTTGCTGGTCCCGGTTATACGTATGAGCGTTTTTTCCATGGTCAGTCCGTAAGTTACATTAACGCTACCGCCGGTTTGCACTTCCGCTACCAAATTGATAATCGCACGCAGTTCACCCAGACTATGCAATATATTACGTCTATGGAAAATGCATATAATTATCAGGCCAGCGCCACCAGTGCCATCAGTTTTGACTTGCCCGAAGTAGCACGCGGTTTCGGTTTGCGCGCAAGCTTCACCGACAATTACGACAACACCGCCGGCGAACTGGGACGGAAGCGCAATGATACGTTGATCATCGGCTCAATGTTTTATAAGTTCTGACGGCCTTGGGCCACAGTCGACGGCTCTGGCGAGGTCGGTAGCGGGGATTTGGCTGTCGCAACCGACCACTTATAACCCGCGGTCATGATCCCCAATACCAGGATGATGCCGGTGAAGAGAACCGGGTCATACGTGCGGCTGTAATTGGAGGCATGCGGGCCAAAGATTTTTACCAGATCTGATGTCAACATCATAAGAATGACGGCCACTATTAGGAGCACCGTCATGCGCCAACGCGTGGCGGGTGCGGCCTGTTCATCACTGGCGATCAACCCGGCCGCCATGAGCGTGAAAATCAATGTGACATAATGCGGCACCCATCCCCACGCCTCGGCCCAGAGTAAAAAAGCCGCCACCGCGCCAATTTCAAAGATATAGCGTCGGCATTGCAGCGTCGGCAGCGTGCGGCGCATCCATACCAGACCGCCCACGCCAATGCCCACCAATACAATCCGGACAATCCATTGCGCAGTGGAAACCGATACATTCAATACATTGACGTAATATTTTTTCGCCTCGCCATGGTGATAGGTGATAAAAGCGCTGCGATGCGCCAGCAAGCGAATCAGGAAGCTGGGCAGGGACTCCCCTGAGGTAATCGCCACCGCGCCCCTGACCAGGTAGGGCGCAATCATGGCATGAATATACTGCTGATTCCATCGGACGGCCTGATGCAGGCCGAAACACACGATCAGGGGCACAAAAAGCCAGAATATGATCCCACCCAGCATCGCCAGAGCCGGTGTCCAGCGTTTGCGCCAAAGCAGATACACCAGGAAAATCAGCGGCGTAACTTTAATGGCCACGGCCAGGGCGATAAGCATCCCGCCGGCCACATCACTCCACAATTCCTCGCGTTGAATAAAAAGCAATCCCCCCGCCAGGGGTGTCAGCATCAGCAGATTCATTTGCCCCTCCTGCATATCCCCTATAACAGGCCACAGCCAGACCAGAAGAATCAGCGCCATGGGCAACGGGTTAATTTTTCCGCCGCAGCGCCGCACGATAGCCATGACGGAATAGAAAATAATTGCCAGCATCACCGGTTTACACAGCACCCACGTAAATTGTGCCGCCGGATAGGACAGCCAGGAAAGCGGTGCCAGCAGAACAAATGTAAACGGCGGCATCGGCCAGGAAGTGCCGGAAATGGCGGCGTGCTGGTGTAAAAATTCCGGCAGCATGCGCAGCCAGCGGTTGAAGTCATTAATATCTCCGGGATGAGGCAGGCGCAAGTCTTTCACCTGCCGATGCCAAGCTTGGATACCAATAACCACGGAGGCCACCGCCACAATGCCCCATGCAATTATTGCGGTCCAAAGCTTTTGCGCCCGTTGTTTGGTCAATGCCGGCTCAATATCATTCACTGCTTCGCATCCCGATTTACGGACCGCCCACCCGCCAATTTTTGGCCGCCGCCTCTTTTGGCACGCACGGGTTTCCAAATAACCACTTCACGCCCATGAAGCGGCAAAGTCATTCTTGCAGCATTTCGTTCGGCGCACCACCGAACTACGAAGATATTACCATGGATCAGTTACTTTGCATCCCGACGGAAATGCCAAGCTTACCAAAATTCACGATTTGTTGATGCGCCTTGCTAGGAGCCTGTCCGAGTAATCGCCGGGTTGCGACGGCGTGATTTTTGGCTGCCATCAAGAAGCGGCGACGATGGCGTACCTGACGCGGATGGTACTCCGAGGAGCCGCGCCGCAGGGGACCAAAAACGCGCTGCCCTGCGGAGGGGGCCGGGGGCGGATTTGGAAGTGGGCTTGTCGGTTTGGGGTTGAAATATTTTCTCAGCTTTTGGCGCATAAGAAAGCAGCTTCTGGTATTGCACCGGAAGCTGCCTGGAAAACTCATAGCGTTGGCACAGAAGGATGCCCCATTGCATCAGCCATTGATGGATTCAATTTGCACGCCGATATAGCGCTGACGGTGGCCTACGC
>DAHXLH010000236.1:0-3768 GCA_027366115.1 Phycisphaerales bacterium | reverse complement strand
GTGATTATCTCCACCGGTGCCAGTGCCAATTACCTGGGCTTGGAAAGCGAAAAGAAATTTGAGAATAATGGCGTGTCCGCCTGCGCGGTATGCGACGGTGCATTGCCGCGATTTCGTGATAATCCGCTGGTGGTCGTGGGCGGTGGCGACTCCGCCGTGGAAGAGGGAACGTATTTGACGAAGTTTGCCAGCATGGTTTATCTGGTCCATCGCCGCGATACGCTGCGTGCCAGCAAGATCATGGCGGCGCGGGCCTTATCCAATAAAAAAATTAAACCGGTGTGGAATTCCGCAGTCGAAGAAGTGCTGGGTAATGATGCTGATGGCGTAACGGCTGTGCGGGTAAAGAATCTTCAAACCAATGCCACATCGGTGCTGGAATGCCGCGGCATGTTCGCAGCCATCGGCCACACGCCTAACACTGCGTTTCTAAAGGGCCATATTGATCTTGATGCCAAAGGATATATTGCGCTAAAGGAGCCATTCCGTTCCACCACCAGCGTGGAAGGCGTTTTTGCCGCTGGGGATTGTGCCGATCCCATTTACCGTCAGGCTATTACCGCGGCGGGTATGGGTTGCAAGGCGGCGATTGATGCCGAACGCTGGCTGGCGGAACAGGGAATTCATTGAAATATAAGCCCAAACAACCCTCGGAGGATAACCGCCCGCCCGTTGCCAATGCCCAGGTGCGGTTTGACATCATCTATGCCGATGACGATCTGCTGGTGGTGGGAAAACCCGCCGGTCTGGTAACGCAGCCGGGTTTGGGGCACATGAAAGATACGCTGCTTAATGGCGTGTTTGCCCGGTATGGACATCTGTTGCGCCAATTGGGGGCGCGCCGGGATTGGGGGCTGTTGCACCGCCTGGATCGTCAGACCAGCGGCTTGCTGGTCGTGGCGCTGCGGCCACGGGCCTATGATGCGTTGCGGCAAGATTTTGAACTCCGCCGCCTCGACAAGCAATACCTAGCCATTGTCGCCGGGAAGCCTGATCCCGCACAGGGCGTGGTGCAGGCACGGCTGAAGGAAATTCAGGCGGATAAAAAGAAGGTCATCATTTCCCGTAGCGGTGAAGAAGCTATTTCCGCCTATCAGGTGGTAAGTTTCAGTGCCTCGGCCGCTCTGGTGGACGTGCGGATTAAAACCGGCCGCCTGCATCAGATTCGGGCGCACATGATGTTTATGGGCACTCCGGTGCTGGGCGATGATTTGTACCTGCCGGATGGAATGTCGCCCGGCAAAATGCCTAAAGTGCCGCGATTGTGCCTGCACGCCTGGAAATTAGGGTTTAAGCATCCGGTGGCAAACACTTGGCGGGAATTTATTCAGGTTCCTCCGCCTGATTTTTTGGCGGTTCTCCGCCGGCTGAACCTGACCATGCCGGCCCAATCGGTATAGCCTGTTTTTGCTTAACAGTTGGACAGTGGACGCCGAGCGGTGCTGCGAATATACTACGTGGCTCGAATTGCTTCGGTCATGGGCGCTGGTAGTGATCAGGCCGGGCGATTCTTTGAGCGTTGAGCGTAAATTAAGTTAGGAGTGTTGGCGTGGCCAAGCATAAGACACACAAAGGAATTAAAAAGCGGGTTAAAGTCACCGCCACGGGAAAAGTCAAATTCCACAAGCATAATAAGGGGCATTTGCAAAGTGCCAAGTCCGGTAACCGGCGGCGACGTTTACGCGGCACCACGAGCCTTACCGGCCCGTTTGCCGATAAGATGATTACTTTGCTTGGGCCGGGTGCCCGTTAAGGCTGTGTTGCGTTACCGGAGCATTTGGGCACCGGAACAATAGAATAATGTGATCTAAAGATCGAATACCAGAATCATTTGTTGAGGAATTTACCATGCCACGAGTAAGAGTCGGCGCCGCCCGGAAAAAACGGCACAAGCGTTTACTGAAGCGCGCCAAAGGCTTTGTCGCCGGACGCAGCAAGCTTTATAAAACAGCCCATGAAACACTCCTGCGGGCCGGTGCCAACCGCTTCAGCGGTCGCAAGGAAAAGAAACGCGATTATCGTGCCCTTTGGATTACCCGCCTGACCGCGGCCGCACGCAGCCGCGGCTTGCGCTACAGCCAGCTTATTTCCGGCCTTTCCAAAGCCAATATTGAACTCAACCGCAAGAGCCTAAGCGAAATCGCCATCGCCGACCCCGCAGCCTTTGACGCCATTGTCGCCAAAGCGCGTGACGCCTTGGGACTCAAGGCCGCCTGAGAGCGGGGACGAGGAGTTAGGGGATAGGAGCTAGAATGCTTTGGAAGCGATGGCGCTTCGGATTGCGAAATTCCAGGTTCCAGGTACTAAGTCCCATGTTCCGACCTCTCGGCAAGTGCCATCTTTGTCAGGTACGCGATCATCGCCGCCACTTGTGGAGTAATTCAACGTGAATCTTGATGAATTACTGCAGCAAGCTCAAACGGAACTTTCCACATTAACCTCCGCCGATCAGGTTGAGGCCTTCCGCATCAAATATCTGGGTACAAAAGGTCTTCTGAAAGCGGCGGGCGATCACCTAAAAACGCTTCCCAATGACCAGAAACGCCAATATGGTTCCAAGCTTAATGCCCTTAAGCAGGCCGTTCAAGATGGCTATGATCAAGCCAAAGCCGGCGTCGGCCAACGCGCCGGATCAAGCGATTCACTTATTGACATAACTGAACCGGGGAGAATTTCATTTGATGATTATCATCCCGGTTCGCTGCACATTATTCATCAGACCATTGACGCCCTGACAGAATTATTTGGGCGCATGGGATTTTCAGTGGCACAAGGACCGGAACTGGAGGACGAGTTCCATAATTTTGAAGCCCTGAACGTTCCCCGGCAACATCCCGCGCGTGATCCATTGGATAATTTTTATCTGCAGCGCCCCGCCGGAGCGGCCCCGTTTATGCTCCGTTCCCAAACCAGTTCAGTTCAGATTCGCGTATTGGAATCCCACAAGCCGCCGGTACGCATTATCGCGCCCGGCCGTGTGTACCGCCCGGACACCGTGGATGCCACACACAGTTTCATGTTCCATCAAATTGAGGGCCTGGTCGTGGATCAGAACATTACCATGGTGGATCTGAAAACCTGTATTGATCAGTTTGCCAAAGCCTTCTTCGGTGCGGAAGTGGAAACGCGTTTTCGTCCAAGTTTTTTTCCCTTCACCGAACCCAGTGCGGAATTTGATGTGCGTTTCCACTACGCGGACGGAACGTCCAAATGGGTGGAACTAGGCGGGTGCGGAATGGTCGACCCCAATGTACTGCAGACCGTACATATTGACCCCGAACAATACACCGGTTTCGCCTTTGGCCTGGGCGTGGAACGCATCGCCATGCGAAAGCACGGCATCGAAGACATCCGCCTGCTCTTTGAAAACGATGTGCGATTTCTCAATCAGTTCTGAAATCGCTCCGAGTCCGGGAAGCTTTGATCCAATCCCGCCCACCAACCACTGGGTTATCACCACAGTGCTCTGCCACACCGATGCAACCTCCCGAGCACCGGATGATAATCCGGTGGTTGATCCAGTCCCGCCAACCAACCGCCGGCTAGGAGCCTGTCCGAGTAATGGCCGGGATTGCGATGGGTCTGAAATGTCCCGTATGCGCGGCGGAGGATCGAGCCGACTCCTAATAATGAGTCTGCGAGATCCGACAACAAAGCAGACGGGGCATTTCAGGCCCACCCGTAGGGCGGCGTGCTTTTTGGCTCCCCTCCGCGGCGCGGCTCCTCGGAGTACCATCCGCGTCAGGTACGCCATCGTCGCCGCTTCTT
>DAHXLH010000216.1:0-10242 GCA_027366115.1 Phycisphaerales bacterium | reverse complement strand
CCATGCCCCCAGCGCTACCATCCACCGCAGCACCGGCGACATGGTCGGCTGCCCACCCAGCAGCAATACCACCAGCAGAGAAATCAGCAGACAAATCAGAATCGCCTTGAGCAGCGCACTGATAATCTGAAATCGCCGATGACGTCCGGCAATATGGCCCAGCATTTCCACTATATCGGCCGGCAACGCACCCGGTGCGCCCGAATCGGTGGGTAGTGTGTTTTCCGGCATGGTTAAAACCTCGCCAAAAAGGAAGTCCATTCCAGACTTCCGCAGCATGAATACTATTGTACCGTTCTCCCAGGCAAATAGGCAGTTCCCAACGCAGTTCCCAACGCAGTTCTCAATGCAGTTCTCAATGCTGTTGTCAATGCAGTTCTCAATGCCTTGCTATCTATCGCAATGCGCATGACAATATCGTTTAACCATTCGGTTACCTGGCGCACTGGGTGTAATGGAGGCTGATATGCCGCGATGTCCCGGTTGTTTTGTAATGCTTACCATGAGTAATTATGGTGGCGTAAATGTTAAAACCTGCAACAGTTGCTTCGGGACGTGGATTTCCCGCGTGAGTCTCATGCACATTGTCCGGGCGGTGGAACCGCCTGAAGCCGGGCCGGACACGCCGTCGCTTAAGGATTTAGCCGCTTTGGTTATCGAGGGGCATAACAAACGCCCCTTTCCCTGCCCGGAGTGCCGGCAACAAATGACGTTCGATCGCCTGCATCCGATGATTCCTGTGGATATGCAGTTTTGTGGTAAATGTTCGTATGTTTGGCTGGATGTCGGAAAATTAGCCATGACCCAGCGCCTCTACCATGAGCTTACCAACAGCACCGATCCGAAGATTATAGAAATTCGGGACCGTTATGCCCTGGCAAGCCTGGGAATGGAAGTACAGAAAGAACGCATTCAAGCCTTGGGCGGTTCTACCGCCGTGGCCATGGGACAGTCGATGGGATTTTCATCGCCGTTCGGTGTCGGCGGCGGATTTGATCTTAATACGCTTGTAGGAATGTTGGACTTTTAAGTACACAGCGCAGGGACGCCAATGAATTTTGCCGTTATTGGAATCGACCATGGCCATATTTACGGACAGGTGGAGGGGCTTTTATCCATTCCTGGAGCCACCTGCTGCGGTGTTGCCGCAGCCGAACCTTACCAGTTGGAAGAATTTTCCCGGCGGTTTCCCGGAATCGCGGTCCGCACCAAGGAATCCATTCTCACCGATCCCACGATTGATTTGATCGCCTGTGCTGCGATAAATTCTCAGCGCGGAGCCTTGGCCGTGGACGCGTTGTCGCATGGCAAACATTTCTTTGTTGATAAACCGCCCCTGACAGATCTGCATCAACTTGAGCCGCTGCGCCGCGTGGTCGAAAAAAGCGGCCGGCTCTTTTTTGTTTATTATAGTGAGCGCCTGGGCAATCCTTTTGACCATCAGGCCCGGCAAATTTATCAGCAGGGGGGCATTGGAGAACTGGTACACTTAATGGGCCTTGGGCCGCATAAACTTAATGCAGGCAGCCGCCCGGAGTGGTTTTTCGATCCGTTACAGTATGGTGGTGTGCTCAACGATCTGCTGTCGCACCAGGTGGATTGGTTTTGCTGGTTTACCAATGAGAAGATCAAACAATTCAGCAGCCGGGTCGGCCGATTTGGTGCCGCCCCGGGTAAAAACTTCGACGATTTCGGGGATGTTACGGTGACGGCCGAAAGCGGAATCACCGGCTATTTTCGCGCGGACTGGTTCACGCCGGAAAAAAATCCGGTCTGGGGCGACGTCCGCGGATTAATTGTGGGAACGCGCGGTACCATGGAGATTCGCCGCATCGTTAACCTTGGTGCCGTCGACGCAGCCGATACCGGGCCGTGCATGATCCTGACCAATGACCAACGCGACCCCACGCGCATCAAGCCGGAAAATCAGTCTTTGACCTGGCCGCAAGAGATATTGGCTTCTGTACATCTGGGAAAAAATCAACTCAATAACCCTGAAATGCTGTGGCACGTCATGGAAACGACCCTGCGCATACAAGCCCAGGCTGTCCGCGTGAAATAGGTTTGCGGATCCGGCTCAGGCGGTGAATTCCTAGGAGCCTGTCCGAGTAATCGCAATCCCGGCCATTACTCGGACAGGCTCGTAGTGAGTATAAAGGCTCCCCCTTTTGCCCATAGTTGAGAACCCATGACGATCTTAGCGTCAAGGTGCGAAGGTTGGTTTAGCAAATTCAATATGCTCAAACAAATCATCCGTGCAAAATATTGCCGAACGGCTAATTAACGCGCCGGTTTGACAAATGGGGCGGTTTGGATACATGATGGCCTCTACCCGAGGGACTGATCATCGTACGCCACCGTGATCAGACCGGGGATTGCTTCCGAGTCGTCGCACCACGACAAAGTTTTTTATTAAGGAGTTCATGCATGCAACGCCGAGAATTTTGTAAACTTCTGGCTGGAGCAGCCACTGCGGCAACCCTGCCAGCGATGGGTCAATCAGCTAGCGCGGCCGGGGCAATCGCCGGCGGATTTGATAAGTATACCGAAAACTTCCCGGCGTTCTGTGCCACACCTGCTAATAAGCGCGTGTTCTACGCCTTGCGTGGCAAAGACATTGTGCGTGAAAAGCTGAATAACGCCGCTTGGCGGCCTACCGGCTGGGGCAGTCCGCCGGCGTTGCCCGTCCAGGGTGGATCTCATGACGGCGTGCCGATGAATTCACCGATTCCCAATCTTGCCGGAAAGGGGCCGTATGAACCCACCTGGCAGTCTTTGCTGAACTATGACTGTCCGGAATGGTATCGCGATGCCAAGTTCGGCATTTGGAATCACTGGAGTCCCCAATGCGTCCCGGAAGATGGAGACTGGTATGCCCGTAACATGTATATGCAAGGCTCCTGGCAAAATAAATATCAGGTTGAACATTACGGCCCACCGTGTAAATTCGGTTACAAGGACCTTTGTGCCCAGTGGACATTGCTGAACTGGGAGCCTGAACACCTCATGGATCGGTATAAAATGGCTGGAGCTAAATTTTTCGTTGCCTTGGCCAACCATCATGATGGCTTTGATACCTGGAATTCTAAACATCATCAGTGGAATGCACACAACATCGGGCCGCATCGGGATGTCATTGGCACGTGGGCCAAAACCGCCCGGGAGCACGGTTTGCGATTTGGTGTCACCGTGCATCAGGCCCGTAACTGGTGGTGGTTCCAAACATCCCATGGAGCCGATAAGACCGGTCCGTATGCCGGCATTCCTTATGACGGTGTGCTGACCAAAGCGGATGGCAAAGGGCAATGGTGGGAAGGCTATGACCCGCAACAACTTTACAATGCCAAGCATCCATTTAATGCGTTGCCCGATATTTCCTATGTCAAGAATTTCTATGATCGCACACGTGATCTCGTGGATCAGCACAATCCTGATCTCCTTTATTTTGATAATCCCCTTTTCCCCCTGGGTTGGGCGGGCATGAATATCGGAGCCTATTTTTACAATCACAATCTGCAAACCCACGGCGGCAAAATGGAAGGTGTGATCAACATTAAGAATGTGCCGCCCAAATTGCTTAAATGCGTGGTAGCCGATATTGAACGCGGGCTTAGCGGCGGAATCATGCCCTACCCCTGGCAATCCGAAACGTGTATTGGCCAGTGGCATTATCAGCGTGCCTTATTCAATCACCCCGGCGAATACGGCGGCTACATGCACCCGCGCGAGGTTATTCATTGGATGATCGATACCGTCAGCAAGAATGGTACATTTATTCTCAACATTCCGGGGAAGCCGGACGGTACCATTGATCGCAAAGAAAAACTGATTCTCGAAAAGCTTGGCCAATGGTTCTCGGTGAATGGTGAAGCGATTTATTCCACCCGTCCATGGAAGGTTTATGGCGAAGGCCCCAATATGATCAAAGCTGGTTCTTTCCAGGGCAACAGTATCCGCAGTATGGGCGTTAAAGACATTCGCTTTACCCGTAATAAAGCCAATACCGTGGTTTACGCCCTGGTACTGGGCTGGCCGCAGGACGCCTTTATGATTCAGTCTTTGGGCACGGCATCGGCCGCCAAACCGGGCAAAGTAGCGCAGGTGCAATTGCTTGGCACGCAGGAGAAGCTGCAATGGAAACAGTCCGCAACGGGTTTGCGTGTGGAATTGCCGAAATATCGGCCCGCAGTTGATTACGCGGTGGCATTGAAGGTGTTGATGGCATAATGGTAGTCGCTGGCCGGAAAATCAAGCCGTTGCTATAGTGTGTACATGGCTGCAGGTTACACAGTTTTGGCCCGGCGGTACCGCTCGCAGAACTTCGACCAACTCATTGGTCAGGAAGCGACCGCTACGACGTTGAAAAACGCCGTGGCCACCGGGCGTCTAGCCCATGCCTTTCTTTTTACCGGAACGCGCGGGGTGGGTAAGACGTCCTCGGCCCGCATTTTGGCAAAAGCGATTAACTGCCCGAATTCTGTCAACGGTCAGCCGTGCGGCGAATGCCCGACCTGCAAAGCCATTGCGGCGGGTGAAGACATTGATGTTATTGAAATCGATGGAGCCAGCAATAACGGTGTTGATCAGATTCGGGATTTGAGGCAAAGCGCCGGCATCACGCCCAGCCACAGTAATTTTAAGATTTACATTATTGACGAAGTTCACATGCTGTCTATGGCAGCGTTCAACGCCTTACTGAAAACCTTGGAAGAACCGCCTGCGCATGTCAAATTTATTTTTGCCACAACCGATGTGCATAAAGTTCCGGCTACCATTCTAAGCCGTTGCCAGCGCTATGATTTTAAAAACATTCCCGCCGCCCGCATTACCGAGCATTTGATGGATATCTGCCGGCAGGAAAATACCGAAGCGGAAAAATCAGCCTTGCATCGTATCGCGATTCTCGCTGCCGGGTCCATGCGTGATGCACTTTCACTTCTGGATCGGGTATTGTCCCTGGGTGCCGGACGGATTACCGAAAAGCTGCTGGATGATCTCTTGGGTAAGCCGTCATTAGCCAATATGATGGATTTGGCGTCGGCGATGACGGCGGGAGATGCGGCGGCAGTGCTGAAGCTTTCTGATCAAATGCTATTGGAAGGCATGTCTGCCGAACAGGTGCTTGCTGAGCTAACCGATCTATTCCGCAATTTAATGGTCCTGCGCGTGTGCGGGGCAGAAACGGAAATTTTGGATATTCCTGCTGAATGGCGCGGCGCTCTGGTAAAACTTGCCCCGGCATTTGACGCTTCCGTGCTGGTGCATCACATTGCATTATGCGATCAAACATTACGCTCTTTGCGTGGCTCAACCATGCAACGGCCTTTGTTTGACGCCTTAATGGTTCGACTGGCGATGGCGGGGCAGTTCAGCAATATCCGGCAGATACTGGAATCAGGGCAGTTGCCGGCTCCGGACGCGCAAAAAAAAAATGATTCACCAAGCGTTGCAGCCCAGCCCGACTCCCCGCATGTGACCGTTCCCACACGACCGCAAAGCCGCCAACTTTCCAGTCCACCGGCATCGGAACTACCACCAGGCCCGGCATCGCCGCCGTCGCCTGTACGGACCGCAGCGGTAATGCCGGACGCTCAAGACGGCAACCCAATGTGGGAATCCGTGGAAGCCTATCTACTGGAAAATCAAGGGGCCTCGTTGGTTAATCTGCTTAATGGCCAAGCGCGTATTATATCGGCAGATGTCAGCAAGGGCACAATCCAACTGGAAGTGCCCGGTCACACGCATACAATGGTGGGTAGTGAGCGCTACATGCGCATGATTGAGGCGGCTTTCGCGGCGCAACTGGGCAAAGCCTGTCGCTTGGAAATTATCGCCGCCGCGCGCCCGGTTGCCGCCGCAGCGACCTTGGCAACCGCCGCTGTTCGCCCGGCGCCAGTGTCCGGCCCGCGCGTTTCGCCGGAGCTGATGAAACGCGCCCAGGAAATGCCGGCGGTCAAGCAGTTAATGGAAAAAATGGGGGCAAAACTTGTGAATGTCGAACCGCTGGAAGTCAGTTCGGAATCTTCGGGCCATTGAATCGGAAAGTCATTGAGAATATATAGAAATGAGGATCCATGTTTGATTCGCTAAAATCTCTCGGCCAACTCGGTCCATTAATGGCCAAGGCCAGAGAAATGCAAACTAAAATGGCGGAAGTGCAACAGAAACTTGGCGATATTAAAGCCGAAAGCTCTGCGGCGAACGGCATTATTACTGTCACCGCCAACGGCCGGATGGAAATTATAGAATTACGCTTTTCGCCTGATGCCGCACGCCTGGACGCGCCAGTACTGGCAGATTTGACGCGCTCGGCAGTCAATGATGCTCTGGTAAATGTTCGCAACATGGTGCAGCAGGAAATGCAGGGCGTGGCCGGTGATATGGACTTGTCCGGAATTCAGAAAATGATGGGAATGCCGTCATGAGTGATCATTCCATAGCCTACAGCGCCAGCGTCCGGCGGCTCATGGATATGTTGGGACAGTTGCCTGGTGTCGGCAGCCGCTCAGCGGAGCGAATGGTCTTTCACATTCTCAAAGCCAGTTCTGAAGACGCAATTGCTTTAGCGGATGCGATTCGCGCGGTAAAACAACAGGTCCGTCATTGCAGCATCTGTTATCACTTGACGGAAGCTGACCCGTGTGAAATTTGTCGCAATCCCAGTCGCGATACCTCCCTGGTATGTGTTGTCGAACAACCCAAGGATCTATTCCAAATTGAAGCCACCGGCACCTACAAAGGGGTGTACCACGTTTTGCTGGGGCACTTGGCCCCTTTAGATGGTATCACTCCGGAAAATTTGACCGTTGATGCACTGGTATCACGCGTAGAAAAGCGTGATGCGGCGGGAAATCCGCTGATTCGCGAAGTGATTATCGCCACAAATCCGACCATGGATGGTGATGGAACCGCCCTGTATTTACAAAGTCGGCTGGAAAATTCCGGTGTGATGATCACCCGGCTGGCGCGCGGCCTGCCGGCGGGTGCGCAAATTGAGCACGCCAACAAGGCTATTTTGTCCGATGCCCTTTCGGGCCGCATTAAAATGTAAGGATGCACGATCTTCGCCGACCAACTCATCGGGAAGCGGCGAAATGCCGTAAAATCTTACGGTGATTTATGGTGCGAGTTGTCACGTCCAGCGAGTTGACCCTCTCCGAGAAGGCGGGTGGCTCATCAGCGCCCGCGGCGGGCGTACGCTTCGGTGTAGTCATTCCGTGTCGGGGCGATGAGTTGGTGTTGCCACATTGTCTGGCATCGTTGTCAGAATTTTCCGCCGCCAAAGATACGCTTGTGGTGGTCAATTCTGATAATTCTCCGGAAACTTCAGCAATCGCCGTACGGGCGGGCGTGGAAGTGATCCGTTCCGCTAAACCGGAGCGTGGGTGGGCTATTGCCGCGGGGGTATCGTATCTGCAGCATAGTGCCGCTGCTGGTCCCGATGTCATTTTGGTGGCGCATGCGGATATGGAGTTTACCGCGGGAAGTAGGCAGGCTTTGTTGGCGCATCTTGGGTCTAACCCGCGGCGGCAATGGGGGGCGCTGGGGCATCAGATCATGGCGACCCAGTGGAAATATCGCGTTATTGAATTCGGTAACCGCATCCGCGCCAGTCGCTGGCAAATGCCCTATGGTGATCAGGCTATGTTTTTCGGCGTGGGCGTTTTGGCCGCCGTCGGCGGATTCCCCCAGCAAAACCAGTTGGAAGATTGTGAATTATCGCTTCGATTCAGGCCTCTTGCTCCTCCACTTTACGTCGATTACCCCGTGCGCATCAGCAATCGACATTGGCGGCGCGGGGTTGTTGCGACCAGTGTACGGAATTGGTTCATCGCCATAAACTATCTCATCGTTCGGGTGGAATCGCACGCGGTAAATGCGCAAGCCCTGACGGAAAAGCCGGTAGCGATATGAATCAATCTAAATGTGTGCAAATAAACTTGGCGTTGGTGGCCAAAGCGCCCCGGGCGGGTTATGTGAAAACCCGTTTGCAAAATGACTTTTCACCGCAGCAGGCCTGTGAGATTTATCACTGCCTTTTATCCCGCGCTCGAACCCTTGCGGAAAGCTGGCAACAAATCCGCCCGGATATCCATCTGGTTCTGGCCTTTGATCCGCCGGACCAACCACAACGTTGGCAGTCCTGGATCGCCTGGAGCAAATTACCGCAAACCGCAGGCGACCTTGGGGAGCGCCTGCGGGGCGTGGTTTCATCCGGTGCCTCGGAAGGGCGGTCGGCCATTATTTTTATCGGGGCTGATGCGCCGGAATTATCTCTCTGTCATTTAGACTTCGCCCGAGAAAATCTTTCAACCCATGATGCCGTTATGGTGCCCGCTTTTGACGGCGGCTATGTGCTTCTAGGCTTGCATGCCCGGGCGAAAGTTCTTTTAAACGGGATTAACTGGGGAACCGACGAGGTGTGCGGGCAAACACAGCAAATCGCCCGCCAGGCCGGTCTGAAGTTGGCGGAATCCGAGCCCCGGCCTGACGTTGATACTGCCGAAGATGTTGCCGAACTTATTGACCGCCTTTTATGCTCATCAGATGAAAATGACACGGCGCTTGCAGCGGCGCTGTTGAAAATCACCACGTAATAAAGGATGTACTATGACACAACCGCTCAAGGATAAAACTGCCATCGTCACCGGAGCCAGTGCCGGGATCGGCTGGGCTACCGCATTGGAACTGGCCCGGCAGGGAGCCACCGTGGTGCCGACCGCCCGCCGGGCCGACCGCCTGGCGGAACTGTCTAAAACAATTACGGCCGCCGGCGGAAACGCCGTGACTGTTCCCGGTGATGCCGGGGAACAATCTCACATTGATTACTTGCTTGCCAAGGCGATGGAAATTACCGGCCGGCTGGATATAGTCATCGTCAACGCCGGTCGCGGCCTGGCCGGCGGTGTATTAACCAGCGATCAAACGCAATGGGAATCCCTGTACAGGCTCAATGTGCTCGGAGCGGCCTATTTGATGCGTGGCGCGGCCAAAATCATGGTCGAAAAGCAGTCCGGGGATATTGTGGTCTTAGGCTCCGTTTCCGGCCACAATATTTCTCCGTTCAGTGGATTTTATGGTTCCACCAAATGGGCCATCGCTGCCATCGCTGAATCATTGCGGCGCGAAGTCGCCGGCCGATCGGTTCGTGTTACAACCATTAAGCCGGGCATTGTGGAAAGCGAATTTCAGGAAGCCGCCGGATACACCTATGAAAACTTCACCAAATCCATCGCCCGGTTTGGCAAAGTGCTCTCTGCCGACGATGTGGCCCGCACCATCGGTTTTATCGTCAGCCAACCGCCCCACGTGCATCTCAATGAACTGGTTATAAGGCCCACCGGGCAGGATTATCCGTAAGCCAAATTCCCCACGCGGGGAAAAGTGCACTTTGTTATCACTGGTTATTGGGTTATGCGGGCGAGAGGAGTCGAACCTCCACGTCTTTTGAACACTAGAACCTGAATCTAGCGCGTCTGCCAATTCCGCCACGCCCGCGGATGGAAGGACATATTAACGCCGAAATCGAAAAAAATCTACCGATCGGTTGCGCCGGTCCGTCCAATGGATGGATAAAGCTGTCTGTATGACTGAACCTGCCCTTAGCCGCACGCTTTACGAACGCGCTGTCAAACAGCATGCGCCGGAGCTGTTTTATTATGCGGTTTGACTCTGCGGTCGGGATGGCGGAGCGGAGGATCTGGTGCAGGAAACTTTCTTGCACGCATGGCGTTCCCTCCACACCCTGCGAGATGAGAAAGCGCCGCGAGGCTGGCTTTTTCAGATTTTAAGACGGCGGCATTTCCGCAACATGAACAAGCGGCGCGTTGCAAAAACCGTTCCGCTGCAAGACTCCGCCGAACTGGCCGACAAAATATGTGCATCGTCAGATATTGCAAGGCGTGAAGTCCTGCAGGTGGGGTTGGACCGGCTTGATATACGTTTCAAGCGGCCATTTTTTATGGTGTATTCAGAGGGGCTGAGTTGTGAAGCGGCGGCACGGGAATTGAACATTCCTCTGGGCACGCTGCTGTCCCGTCTTTTCCGCGCCAAGCAATCGCCGCGGGCATCCATTGATGCCTATCCCCTACATGCTGGTCAGCACGCAGCGACTCAGGCGATGTCTTGGGTATCGGTGTTACCCGTGGTACGGGTATCGGTATCGGAATTCGCACACTCCGCACTGCCGCCGAATACCGATACCGGTACCGCGATACCACCCGGCGTCCCGCTGCCTCGCAA
>DAHXLH010000211.1:0-6444 GCA_027366115.1 Phycisphaerales bacterium | reverse complement strand
TTCCCCATCGGCGGGTCCGCATATCGTTACGTTATCTTGCCCCTATCGCATCAGCAATATGGCGTTGCACACGCAGGGCAATAAACTGTTGAATGCACAAAATAAACTGGTGGTACTCCACGGCGTGGATTTGCCAAGTCTGGAATGGACCAACCGGGGCGATCATGTCCGCCGATCGATGCGTGCGGCTGTCACGCAGTGGCACTGCCAAATTATTCGCATTCCCACGTCCGTCAATCGCTGGTTCGGGCAAGCGCCGGGACAACGTCATGGCGGGCGGGTGTATCGGCATATTGTGGATCAGTTGATCCAGTACGCCGCCCGACATCATGTATATGTGGTGCTGGATTTGCATTGGAATGATATGGATCGCACCTTTGCGGATCTCGGGCAGCACCGCATGCCCGATCATTCCTGTGTGCGCTTTTGGAGATTGGCCGCTCGGCGCTATATGGATTATCCCAATGTATTTTATGATCTATACAATGAACCGCACGGGATCAACTGGATTACCTGGCGCGATGGCGGCATTTGCACGGGCGAAACAAAAACCACCGTGGTAACATATCGCGCCGTAGGGATGCAGCGTTTGTATGATGTGGTGCGGCACGCGGGTGCCGCCAATATTGTCATCATCGGGGGAACCAGTTGGGCCTACGACGACTTTGGCATTACCCATGGCTACGCTATCGCGGGGAAAAATATTGTGTATGATTGTCATGTATATCCATGGAAGCCGCGATGGAAGCACAGCTTTGAACTCGCGGCGAAAAAGGTGCCGATGATCTTTGATGAATTCGGCGGCACCGGGAAACAGTTGGCGTTTGGCAGAAAGGTTATTGCGTATGCGGCGGCGCATCATATCAGTTGGTGCGCCTGGTCGTTTCACACGCAGGCCGGGCCGGTGCTCATAAAGAATTGGAACTATCAGCCCAGCGCGTTTGGTGCGTTGATTAAGAAGGCGCTAACGATAACCAAGGATCAAGGATCAAGGACCACTGATCAATAAACAGGAAAGTTCTTAGATTTTGATCCTTGTTCATTGATCATTGTATATATTGAGAACAGGGGTATGCACATGGACGAAAACATGACAGACGTAAAACAATTGACGCGGCGACAGATGCTGCAGGCGGCGGCGGGGGCGGGCGTAGTATTGGCACTAAGCGGATGCAGCACGCCCGGTGGGCAGCAGGCGACTACAGCCCCGGCGGAAGTTCCGGTGCCGTCGATGGCGGTAAATCTGGCCGGCGACACCTGGACGATGCATGAAGAGGGCCAATCAGAAAAAATACCCGCCATTGTGCCCGGTGCCACCTACACCGATTTGATGCGCGCCAAGAAAATTCCCAACCCCTATTACCGTGAAGACAACGGTAAGGTTCAATGGGTGGCGGAAAAGAATTGGATTTATGAACGTAGCTTTGATATTCCCGCGGAAATGCTGGCCAAGCCGCACGTGGAACTGAAATGCTACGGGTTAGATACGCTGGCTACTATCTGGATTAACGACAAGCAAGTGGGCTATGCGGACAATATGTTTAGGTCTTGGAGTTTTGATGTCCGGCAGCACCTCAAGGCGGGCAGTAACACCATTCGCATCCGGTTTGATACCCTGACGCCTTATGTGGAAAAAAATCGCGCGGCCTACAAAAGCGACTATGGCATTGACTTAAGCGACGCCCGCTGCTGGGTGCGTAAAGCGCCTTATATGTGGGGCTGGGACTGGTGCCGGGCGGTGCTGACGCAGGGCATCTGGCAGGGAATTGAAATTCTCGGCTATGACGCCCGAATCACCGATTTGGGAATTTTACAGCATCATGATGCGTCCGGTACGGTGCATTTGGATATCCAGACCGCTGTTGCCGGCAGCAATTCCGATGCCCACGTTTCCACGCGGGTTTTATTTGATAATCAGGTGGTGGCAACCGCATCAGCTCCAGTCAACGGCGGCATGGCGCGAAGTCACGTGAAAATCACCTCGCCAAAACTCTGGTGGCCCAACGGTATGGGGGATCACCCATTGTATGTGGTGGAATCACAACTGCACGAATCCGCCGGCAGCGTGGTGGATGTGCTGGCAGCGGGGACACCCTCATCCGCTAAGGTCATTGATACCGCGCGCCGCCGCATCGGTCTGCGAAAAATTGATGTTGTGGCACCAAAAGACGGCGTGGCCATGCACGTAAAAGTTAACGGTGTGCCGGTATTCGTAAAAGGCGCGGATTGGATTCCCGCGGATAACATTCCCACGCGCGTAACGCCGGAAACGATCCGCTGGTATATGAAGAAAGCTATTGAATGCAACTTTAATTTTATACGGCTCTGGGGCGGCGGATATTACGAGCAGGATGAATTATTTGACCTCTGTGACGAACTGGGCTTCATGCTGCAATTTGAATTCAAATTCGCCAATGATACCTATCCGGTTAACGACAAAAAATGGATGGCTAATTTACAGACAGAACTGGATCAACAGGTCCTGCGTTGCCGCAATCACCCCTCCATTGTAATCTGGAGCGGCAACAATGAAATTCAGGACTTCAAAGGGTATTACCATCTGTTCCGCGACGTCATTGGCGGAACAGTGCATCGCCTCCTTCCGGGAGCGTTTTATGAAGTCGGCAGCGGTGCCGCGGGCAGCGGCGATATCCACACTTGGGAAGTGTGGCATGCCATGGCACCGTTTGAGCAGTTCCGCACGGTGGAAGGCTTTGTCACGGAATTCGGTATGCAATCATTCCCCGACCCCATGACCGTGGATTCCTACACCGACGCCGAGGATCGCAAGAGTATTCATTCTCCGGTGATGCGCTACCATGAAATGGACGGCAGCGGCCACGGCATCGGCATTATCATGCACTACACCAACATGTATTTTGGCAAAGCGCCGGAAAATTTTGACGACACGCTCGTGCTGACGCAAATCAATCAGGCGTATGGAATTCGCTATGGCGTGGAACATTGGCGGCGCGATATGCCCCGATCCATGGCGGCGACAATCTGGCAGTTTAATGACTCCTGGCCCGGTCCCACCTGGTCCATGACGGATTATTATCGCCGATTTAAGGCCATTCAATATCAAAGCAAACATTTCTTCGCACCCATTCTGGTCAGCGGTATACCCGATCCGAAAACCGGCAAAGCGGAACTGCATGTTACCAGCGATCGGCAGGCGGATGTTTCCGGAGATTTACGCTGGTATGTAACTGATATGACCGGTGCGGTGCTGAAGCATGGTGAAATGGCGGTTCACATTCCCGCCCGCACCAGCCGCCTGGCACACACCTTAGACTTGGCGGATCTGATCAGCAGCCACGGGACTAAGAATTTAATCATCTGGCCGGAAGTGCGGGTGGGTAGCCGAACTGTGGCGGACAACGCACTGTTCTTTGGGCGGCCGTTGGACCTCAAATGTAACAAGCCGCAGTTGGCGGTACATGTCAGCGGAAGTCGGCAGCATTATGACCTGCGGATTGACGCCAATGCCCCAGCTCTCTGGGCTTTTGTCAACATGAAAGATACCGCCGCCACCTATTCGGATAACTTCATCGCCATCCGACCCGGGCGTACCGCTGTGATTCATGTCACGCTCGATGAGCCAATGGCACCCGCTGATGTCCGCCGCAAGCTTGAAGTTCGGAGTATTTATGATCTGGCACCGGATATGCGGGCGTAATATCCGGACATGACAAACAGGCAACGGAAGCTGTGACGCAGGGCATCTTGTCTGCATCGGAAACACAGGAAAAGCAGGCCCGACGCCTGCGGTCCCTTTTGCGATGCCTTTGCGTCCACGTATTGTCAATGCCGGTGCGCGGTATACGCCGAGGTCGCGTCTGGGCGTCAGGAAACTTCGGCCAATGCCGCAAAGACTTCCGCGTGATGATCCTGCACCTTAACTTTGGGGAAAATTTTGGCGATTTTCCCTTTGCCGTCGATGATAAACGTGGTGCGTTCAATGCCCATGTATTTCCGTCCGTACATCGATTTTTCCTTCCAAACGCCATACGCTTCGGCCACCGCGTGATCCGTATCGGCCAGCAAGGCAAAGGGCAAGCTGAATTTTTCCCGGAATTTTTCATGGCTGGCAACGGTATCCGGACTTACGCCCAGCACGACGGCACCAGCCTTTTCCAAGTCCGCAATGCCATCGCGAAAATTGCACGCTTCTGTGGTGCAGCCGGGCGTATCATCCTTAGGATAAAAATAGAGCACCACCTTTTTTCCCTTGAGATCTTTCAAACTTATATCCTTGCCTGTGGTAGCAGGAAGCGAAAACGCCGGAGCCGTGTCTTTTTCCGTAACAGTCATAAATAATTTTCCTTTGCCTTTGGATAACAACGGCAACTATACCCAATGAGCCGCCAAGTGAACAAGTTGCCGACGTAAACCCCGTTTACCGGGCGTTCCCGGTATGCCGCAGCGCACGGCGTACAAGAGCGGGTAAGATTCTGAAAGCAGAAGGACGTTTTATCGTCTGACGCACCGGACGATGCTTCGAGTGCTGGATTGACACCAACGGCAAACACCTACAAAATGGCAGTCCGTTGCCACGCAATCTTGGCGGCGGCATTTCGTGCGGGTGGATACGCAAGGCGATTGGCATGGCAAAATTGGATAGACTTTCCATACGCAGCTTTAAGTAGTCTATTGAAAAGTTAGACGATTTTGAGCTTAAATCATTAAATGTGTTTATCGGAGCCAACGGTGCGGGCAAGAGCAACTTCGTCGATTTTTTCCGCCTCTTACGGGCCATGGTTGAGCAGCGATTTCAGGCTTACGTGGCGACGAACGGCCCGGCCGACGGTTATTTCTATAACGGTGTAAGTTTTACCAAGGCGATCGAAATTGATTTGCTCTTCGGAGATAACCGTTACACGATTATGCTTGAAACTTCCAGCGAAGGAAATATTCTCATCACAGAGCACACGCAATACGTCCCCGCAGGCTCGTTGCATGGGATATCGTACAGGGTGAAGGAATCGGAACTGCCTGTGCGTAAAGATGACGCAGGACTCACGGCCCAGCGGGGGCCCAATTGGTATGTGTGGGAATCTGTGTCCAGTTGGAAAGTTTATCATTTTCACGATACCAGCATGACAGCCGGAATGCGCCGGGAAATCGGGGTGGAGCAATCCAAGGTCTTACAGCCGGACGGGTCGAACTTGGCCGCATATCTGTGAAACTGCGGGATGCTCATTCCATGCTTGCGACCTTCTGTGCAAGACGTTCCGGCGCGTTGTGCCCTATTTTGACGATTTCGATTTCCCCATTACCGAAGGGGGGCCTGAGAGTAGAGTCCGCTTAAGATGGCGGAAAAGGGGGACGGATTACATCTTTTCGCCCGGCCACTTTTCCGATGGAACCATTCGCTTTCTATGCCTCGCTGCCGCCCTGTTACAGCCCGACCCTCCGACAACCATCGTGCTTGATGAGCCGGAACTGGGGTTGCATCCGGAGGCGCTGTCCATCTTCGGGGGTTTGGCTCGGTCAGCGTCCGCACACACCCAAATCATCCTGGCGACGCAATCTCCGGTGCTGCTGAATGAATTTGAGCCTGAACAGATCATTACCGTTGATCTGGCGGGCGGTGCAACCCAATTTAACCGCTTGGATGCGGAAAAGCTCGCCGATTGGCTCAAGGAATTCACGGTCGGTGAGCTGTGGCAGAAGGGCACCATTCAAGGCAGGGTGAATTATGCTTGACGGCCTTGTCCTCTGCGAGGGACATACCGAACGCGAATTCTGCAACCAAGTCGTTGCGCCGCACCTGGCAGGCAACAATATCGCCTTGGCCGGTACTTTGGTGGGCAGGCCACAGCGAAAACGCGGCGGCATTCGACCTTGGTCCGTATATCGCGCTGAAATTTTGCGACTGGGTAAGGAGCGTGCGGACCGCCATCTCGCCGTGTTGGTGGATTACTACGCAATGCCGGATTCATGGCCGGGCAGAGTGGCCTCGCGTTCCCAGTCCGTCCCAGACCGGGGCGTCGACGTCGAGGGACTGCTGGAAGCGGATCTCGGAACCGAGTTGCCCGGGCGGTTTCACCCCTGTGTGCAACTGCATGAATTTGAAAGCCTGTTGTTTGTAGATCCGGCCGCCACCGCGTTAAGTATTGCGGCAGCCGGGCGCGGATTAAATGATCGCGATATCGCGCAGCGGATGGAAGCGATCAAGGCCGAATGTGGTGGATCGGTGGAACTGATCAACGATGTTCCGGACAAGGCCCCGTCGAAGCGGCTTATCAAGCTCATGCCGAGCTATGATAAAGTTGCGTGGGGTGTTACGGCGGCGGCAGCTGTTTCGATTCCCAAGCTCAAGGCAGGTTGTCCGTGGCTCCGCAGATGGCTAAACAGAATTGAAGCCTTGTAAGAGGTTGATTCCACCTCAGCCTGACTGCCCCTGACGCCGCGAGAATCGCCAAGGCCCAGGGCGGTTTT
>DAHXLH010000207.1:0-7329 GCA_027366115.1 Phycisphaerales bacterium | reverse complement strand
GGCAACGTCTCGGCAAATATTTTGCCCCTGAGATTCGGATGCAGTTTTTCAAACCGGCGCACCAGCGGCCCGACGGCAAAATAATAATTTCCGCCGATGTAGAGCACCAGTTTGGCGTGAAACGGATCGCCATGAAAATCCGCCATGTCATCCACTTCCGGCACGGTGAACTTAAAGCCCTTGTTGACGGCGGAATTATTTTTTCCGCCGCTCCATGGCGGGAAAATGGCTTCCTTGTAACTGGGCGGATGCACGCGGCCCTGCCAATCGGCGGGTGCTTTGGTGCCCGTGGCCCAAAGCAATCCGCCGGCCAGCACTGTGGCCGCCAATGCCGTCAAAGAGATAATGCGTTCTTTCAACATCATTATGTTCCTCCTTCTGCCAAGGGGGGCGTCATTTCGTATAGCTGTAACCGGCCAGTTCCAGTTCCGGAATGGTGGCCACAATGCCCGGCGTTAAAACCGCACCAGGAATCAGATGGTTGGTCAACTCCGCGGCCAATTTCTCATGGCTCAAATGATCGGGGTTATGCCCCTTGGCCATCAGGGCGCCGGAAAATTCCCAGATTGCGTTATGGCACGCCAGAAACACCACGCCGCGCTGCATCAGCAGGGGAATACAATCGGATTCCGGCGAAAACAATCCGGTCGGGTCGTTATAATCCGCCGCGGTTTTTCCCCGCATGGCTTTTGGAATATCAAGAAATACATTGCTTTTGACTTTGCCGCCGATCATGCCCGGCAGGTTGTATTTCTCCCATATGTACGGATCCCAAAGCGCCAAATGGCACGTGCCGTGGGTGGCGGATACCACCAGGAAATCCGGATGTTTATATGACCAGATTTGGGCGTTAAGACTGTTGCGCATGAGGTTCAGCCAGGGACTGGTGAGATCCGTGTTATCCCATACCTGCTTGGGCTTGGCGCGATAATGCAGTATCGCGTCCAACGCCTCGCTGTCCCACTGGTGCGGGTCAGTGAGAATCATGGGAACGGTCTTGAAATCCCTGCGGCGCGGGGCGGCGGCCAATTTGGCCGTCAATTCTTCCAAGTTTCGCGCGCCATGCGGCTCCAGCGGGGCTTTATCCATCGCGTCCGCGGCGGCGGCCGCTCGGGGCAATGCCATCATCGCGGCACTGGCGATTGATCCGCCTGCCAGCAGGCCTAAAAGCTTCCGACGCCCCATGGGAACATTTGTGGAATCCTGATGTGGTGTGGTCATGATACATCTCCTTGTAAAAGTCTTCACGAAACACCTATAAGAGAGTATATGACGATCCCGCATATTATACAAATAAATGGTTTCTATATATGGCATAACATCGGATTATCGTTAGATGCCATCGCGATCCGCGCCCCGGCCGCAAACTGACGGTTTTATGAGCCAAGCTACGCTCCCCAACTGCCATGCCCGAACCGCGGTGAAAAGGCCTGCGTTCCCGAAGCCTGAAACCGCCGCGGCGATTATGTGCTAAGCCAACTTACCCCAGCTCCAGATTCATCCACCGCCGATATACGAAAGGAATTAGAATCAAGCCCAGGAGCATGGATCCTGCGGCGGTAACCAGAAGACCTTTATAACCAGATCGCAGATCCAGCAGGAAGGGCAAGCAATAGAAAATACCTGGCAGCAACATTGCCCAAACGATCCCCCGGATTGGCAGGCTCCACCAAGATGCGACAAAAATAATGAACTGAAACAACAGCGATGCTAAGCCATACGGAGCGGCCAGTCGCAACGCCGTAAGTCCAACGCCGGCGCAAAGCATGGCCAGAATAAACATCCCCGCTGCGATCATCCACAGCGTTAGAATTTGGACCAGCATCCCAACTGCTATGCTGAAGACGAACCGGTGGCGTGGAGCCGGCTTAAGTAATTCGCATGCGAGGCAGGGAAGAATTTGCAGCCACTCGCCCGTGGTAACCAATCCAGGAACCGCAATGAGCGCAAGGGAGATCGCGATTGTGCCGAGCGTTACTTGTGTTGGTGATTCTCTCCTGATCGAAAGAAAATAGAGCACCGAAATCAGGCACACGACGGCGGCGAACCCTATTCCAAGCCAACGTGGCCGCGCCTGGTGCCAATGGCGCAGGATCGCCCTGAACAATTTCCACGGGCCCAGCCGACCTCCTTTTCCCGGGCGATCGGGCCGCGCATAATTGATGCTCGTGTGTGTATTTTTCTCCGTGGTCCGGAGCAATGCTGCCACGGCATCTAACGCATCTCCCGCCGGCATTTCCATCAGACGCGGGCGATGTATTTCGGATTTCCTTGCCAGCAGCTTGGCCGCAATTGCAATTTCCGCGACACCAATACCAAGCAGTAACACGGTATATAGCCATCCCTTCGGTGAAGATGGGTCCCCCACACGTTGCCAGAAGACCGCACCCACCAGCGGAAGGCACGCAACGGGGAGGACGATTGCTGAAAGATAGTTCATTGCGCTAACCAGGCCCACGGCCCCAAACAGGAAAATAGTGATGGCGTAAACGCCGATGTGACCACCACCATGGCGATATATCGCAATCGCGGGCAATCCAATAACCACTGCGCCGGCCAGCGTCAGAAAAGCGGCTACGTGCCATCGGAAAAAATCCGGGATCAATTTCCTTTGCGGCTCAGTCATCTGCTGGCTGAAATGTGTCCACAACAGCCCGGCCGCCAATAACGTTCCTATGAACTGCGAGAAAAAACCGTATTGGCGTGATTCGCCCAGATCCCCTGTTATAAACGCCCAGATTGCAAGGCCGATCCAGATAACTGTTCCCACGGAGCCATAAGAGCGCCGCACATACGTCATCAAAACTTCTTTATACCGATTATCCATTGCTTAGCCCCTGCTGAATTTCCAGAAATGCGTCCTCCAGACTCGTGTGCGTGCGCTCTTTCAGCGCTTCCAGGGGGCCGAACCAGGCGATTTTTCCTTCCTTCATGACCGCCACATAATCCGCCACACGCTCCAAGTCAGAAGTAATGTGGGTGGAAAACAATACGGTCCGCTGTTCTGGTTCGGAAAGTTCCACCAGCAACTGAAGAAATTGTCTTCTGGCCTGCGGATCCAGGCTGGCCGCCGGTTCATCCAGTATCAGCAGATCAGGTTGGTAGGCAACCGCGGTAAGGATCGCCAGCCGCTGCTTTTGGCCCACCGACAGCGTGCGCACGCGATCCCCCAGCGGTAACTCCCACTCCTTAATAAGCCGATCGGCCAATTCCGTATTCCACGTGGCGTAAAAGGAGGCGGTATATTGAATCAGCTCTGCCACACGCATCCACGGATATAGCGCGATCACCTGTGGCACATATCCCAGCCGAGCCTTGGCCCCCGCAGAAAGCGACCAGGCATCCTCGCCCAGCAGGTGACACTCGCCGGCGCTGGGCCGCAGCAGTCCCAGCGAACATTTAATCAGCGTGGTTTTTCCTGATCCATTGGCTCCAAGCAGGCCGACGGTGGCTCCAACCGGAATTTCCAGTTCTACGCCGCGCAAAGCCTGTTTCAAGCCGAAACATTTCGTTAGATTCCTGATGCTGATGGCCGGAGGCATTGCGTTCTCCTTAGAGTTGGGCTTCCGTATCCGCTTCCATGCTCATGGATTGGTTGAGCATGTCGTGCAATTCTTGTGGGGATACGCCCAGCAGTTGCGCCTGGCGGGCCGCGCGGCGCAACTGCGCCAGCAACATCTGCGTTTGCGCCTTTTTCTGGCTGGTGGATGCGGAATTGGCTTTCACAAATGTTCCGCTGCCATGGCGCATTTCCAGCCAGCCCTCCGCGGTCAGGCGTTCGTACACGTGCAAAATGGTATTCTGATTGACGGCTAATTCACGGGCTAGCTCGCGAATGCTCGGCACCCGTTCACCCACCCGCAGGGAGCCGACAACGCATTGGGAACGAATCTGTTCCGCAATTTGCCGCCCGATTGGCACGCCCGAGGATGGTTCAATACGTAATCGCAAAAGGCTGCTCCAGGTGACTATAACACTATAACACGTGAAATCTTCGCACGCAAACGGCGGCGGTCGAGATTACGGTTGAGTGCGAACCGCGCCGGCGCGCGGCGGGGCACTGCGACAACGCCCGGCGACTCCGGTGGCAAAAAAGGTACCTGACACCTTTGTTTCAATGGCAAATCTGATTTTTCGGACATGACAGAATTTGGAAGTACGCCCCGGCATCTGATGAATGATGGGGCGGTCAATGGTCGCGGCCTTAACGAGTTGCGGTGCGCCTACAATTGCGACATCAGATCATTTTGTTCCAGAACCAGGACAAGTTGCTGATAAATGGGTGCCGGGTGAACAGACTCCGGGGGAATAAGATGCGCTGATCGCGCGGACCGGGCCAGCCGGAGCAATACTTCGGCGACATCGCATTCCGGGATGCCTTTGACCTTTACGCCGCGAAAATTGCTGAGAAGGCACTGAATGGCTTTGGGTAATCGCCTTTCATCAATGGAGCCGTCACCTTTCAAATATGGTAATTTCCAAGTTCCCGGCTTATTTGCATCGCCCACCCATGCGAAGCAATATGCGGGAAGTTTATACTTTGAATGCAACAGAACGCCTTCATCCGGCTGCTGCGGGTGCGGATATGTATGCGGTCCATCTCCAAAAATTGCGTCCGTCACCACCGTGCCTTCCAGCGGTCGATACACGCCGTGCACGCTGACCCACCAAAGCGATTCCGGCGGCGATTCTTGAGCAAGATTGACCACAACGCGGTGCTGTAATCCGCCGTTGATAATGTCCGCGGCGTAGAAAATGCACCCGTCGGTTACGGCCACGCGAGTGATACGCTGCGCGTCGGCGTATCGCCGGGCCTGTTCCAATGCAGCAGCCAACGATTGCTTGCCAGGCCGGAGTATGCCGGGCTTTTTTACTTCGATCACCAGATACTTCTGAAGATTCTGGCTTAATACAATGTCGGCATATTCCATTTGATAGGCCAGATCGCCCTTGGCCCAATCCAGCACACCAGTCAGCAGGTCTTCTATAATAGCCTCGGCAACTTTTTCTGATTCATCACCGTGGCGCAGTCGATCATTGCGGGTTTCCTGAAATCTCGGCCAAGCCGCGTGCAGGCGGGTAACACAGGCGCGATAGCCCGCAAGCGTCAAATAAGTTGGTTCGGCCATGGCTGATCCTTAAGGGCGACACATGTGGTATTTATAACGGAGATCGGCAATTTTTGCCTGCGGATTTATCGACCCTGCGGATATTGAGGGACACGTTCTTGCCGCGACTAAAGTAGCCGGTGATAATGCTCCGATGCCGCGTGTACACAAATGTCAGCGTTTTTGGGAAGCGGGCGCGGGAACGGTTTTAATTGGCGGAAATAATTATGGACAATCCATCCGGGCACTCGATAAGCCGTGAGGATGTATGTCACAGGAGCGGGTATGCCACGAAAACGTAGGCAGCAACTTGTCAGCCAAATGCTTGAAAACCTCGACGCGTCCGCATTGGAACAGTACGAGCACATTATCCGCCGGTATACCCGTGGGCGCGATGGTGTGTATGCCCTGTATCGCAACGACACTCTTTATTACGTCGGCCTCGCTCGCAATTTGCAGGGGCGGCTCAAGCAGCACCTCAAAGATCGGCATAGGGGCGCGTGGAATCGCTTTTCGGTCTATCTGACGATCGGCAATTCGTTTGTTAAAGAGATGGAAACCTTGCTGCTTCGCATTGCACGGCCTAAAGGCAACAAGCAACTTGGAAAATTTGTGAAATGCCAGGATCTTCACCGCGCATTCAGGCATGACTATAAGGCGGACGTGGAGGAAAGATTCGGGCAGTTGGTGGGCCGCAAGAAAGTTGGAACATCGCCGCGTGCAAAGCCCGCGGACGATGGCCGGCCAGCGCTGGCCAGCTTTATAAGGAAGGGTATCGCCCTCCGCGGCTGGTACAAAGGAAAAGAGTACAGGGCACGGGTACTGAAAAATGGTTCGATCAAATTCCGCGATGGTAGGACCTTCAAATCGCCTTCCGGAGCCGGCCGGGCGATCAGCGGCGGAGCCATTGATGGCTGGCACTTCTGGTGCCATGAGCGGGCACCGGGGGATTGGGTCTCGCTTAGTGAACTTCGGAAGCACGGGCGGCATGGCTGAGAGTACCACAATGCGGCGGGTGTTGCACCTACACAGTCGCGGCAAGTTTTCCGGGTGGCTTTAAAAACTCCGCGGAGTTTGGCCTCATCAGCGCCGAGGCAAGCCTGTTTCTTAATTAAAGCGGCTGGGGATCCCGATAAATATCGGGACGCCCCCAGAGCCGCCCGGAACATTGCCACGCGCGAACCGCGCCGGTACGCGGGGCGACACTACGACATTGCCCGGCCATTCCCAGCGGAAAAAGGTACCTGACACCTTTTTTTCGCGAGGCGCGTCAGGGGTTGTAGCTGTACGTGTAGGCTTCGTAAGTCATGGCTGATGGATTGCTGGTGTTGTAGCCGGTGCCGAAGCTGAAAAAGCAGGGGGAGTGGACTTGACTGGGCAACGGCATGGATGCGGTATCGGCTGTCGTGCTTGTAACCGTGGTAAATGTTGGGCAGTAGGTCAAGTTTCCGTTGATGCTTGTGATAGTGGGCGTATAGGTTCCGCCCGCGACTACTGGGTAGGGATAGGTGTAATTTGCTACGTCCGTGCCAGCTATCGTGTCCGTCGCCGGGACATATTGTATCGGGCGGCCCAGGCCGTCGAGGATTTCGACGACACCGGTCATGGATCCCGTACCACCCGGTGCGGGGAATGTTCCGGTTACTACTGCGGTTGCGGGCAAATTGGTTAAAAAGTCTTTATGTTGGGCCCAATTTCCCGCATTTGGGCCAGCGGTGATCTTGTACGCATGCAGCCGCTGATATCCTTCAAGAAACGCCAGCATATCGGTTGGGGTTTGGCCGGCGGTTTTATGTTGGTACCATTCCAGTGCACCCTGCAACCCCTTGAGTTCGGATTTGGTCAGGGCCATTTCAGAGCTGGCCTGCACCTGTTCGCCCACGGCCAGGCCGATACCAATAAGGATAATGATGATCAACACCACTACCAGCAATTCGATAAGGGTAAATCCGCGAGTATTACGCATGGCCAGTACCTCGTTAAGCGCCTACTTTCCGCCACTACATTGTAGCAGCTTTGGGGCTAAAACCAAGAAAAAAGTTTAGGAGAGGTGGCCAAGGAGTTAGGAGTTAGGCCGGGAGTTAGAATGCTGCGGAAGCGCTGGCGCTGCTATTTTGCTGGGCGGGGCGGCGTTTTTCTCCCGGGGGAAAACCGCTATACTTTCGGGCTTTGGTAGTTTGGAAAAGAATGGAGTTATGTATGTCCGGGTCCAAGTCTTCGA
>DAHXLH010000198.1:0-8953 GCA_027366115.1 Phycisphaerales bacterium | reverse complement strand
GACTTCGGCAATCAACCAACTTGGCCCGTGGCAAGGCCAATCCATCACAGTGGACAAGGCGTGGCTGCTCAATGAGCTGGAACGGAAAATCGTTTCAATGAACTGGAAACAAGCCGCAGAAGATGTCCGGCGTTTCGTGCGGGTGGCGGAACAGCCTTCGCTTGATTTATGGAGCAAGGATCTGTTTTTGGGGCAGTTGGACAAGCTCAGAGGAGTCGATCAGTAAGGGGACGTGAATGTTCGTCATGCACTGCACAAAAAAGGAACAGGATCGGCTGAAAGTAAAACCAGTTGATACCTTGCCTGGGCCAACCACCCGTTTGGGGAATTGGTATTGCAATGAATTTATCGCTTCCAGAGCAAGTATCTGATCTTTGTCAATGAAAGCACCTTGCTGCCGATTGTCATTTCTGTAAAGGGGTTGAAGACGAGCGGGGATAGCACCGCCAAAATGTGTGTTAAGCAACCATCACTTCGCGAACCGCTACGCCGCCCGGCTGGCAAACCCCGAGTGTGAAGCGGTACCGGGCGGCAGCAAATATTCACGAAGGAACTGATGCGAGAAAAGGAGTTGCCTGGGTGCCGTTCCATTTTTGGTACCAACCACAACGACAGCACGAGCCTTGCGGTATTACGGCGCCGTGGGCATAATCAGTCTGATTGGTGGCCGGCCCCCCCCGGGCGCACCGCCCGCCGGTGGGGTGGAAAACAGAGACTCAGACGGGAGCCTCCCGCCGAGCGCTCCGCCGGCGCTCTCGAATCGGGGAATTCGCATGAACAGGATCTATCAGGGCCGCGTCAACAACGTCGAAATTCGGGACGGCAACGGGAATTGGGTGCCGCTGCCTGACTGGGAAGACGTGCTGTGGCAGCATCATGAGCTTTTCCACGACGCGGTGAGCTATTACACGTCCGCGCCGGCCGCGTGCGCGGGAGGTGCACGGTGAGCGACATTTACCGTAGCTACGAGGTGCTGATTGAGGAGACCGCCAGCAACCACAAAACGCGCGGTGCCGGGAAGGCGAGGAAAGCTCTCAAGCCTCACTCTGAAAACACCTGCCGCGCATTGAGGGTGACGCACGAGCTGTTTCAAGACGCCGTTTGCTATTACATCCTTTGCCTGGCAGGACTGGTGAGAGATGAGCGCGACAAAAATGGCGAGCCAATCAACCGGATTTGGGGTTGCCTGAGCGACAATTCCGAAACCGCGGCGGTTCTGACACGCCTGGCGCGGCGGTATCCGAGCGCGCCTTTCCACAAGGCCCGGGAACTCAATGAGTTCCTTGCCATGATCTACGGCTGGAAACTGCCAGATCCAAATAAGCCAACTTCAGCCTCGCTACGTTTAACATACCGGATTCTTTTTCAGCAGGCGGTGAAGACTGGGGAGGGCGAAGACCAATCGTCCGCCCTCGAAAATCTGAAAACCTTCGCTGGAAATTGGATTGCAATCCTTTGCAACGAAGACGGTGACACAACCATTCCGGGCCAGGGCGTCTTTGACAAACTGCACCGCGAACTCAAGAAAGCAAAGGCCCCAAACGCCGAAGCAATATGGAAAATGGTTAAACCCATCGCGGATGAGGCATCACAGGCAAAGGCAGTGATGGATGCAAGCTGGGGGCAGCGAGAATCGGAAAAGCGCCGCGCGAGGAATGCAAGCGCCAAGAGCCCCAAATCCACTGACGAGATGGAAGCGCTTTGCAGCACGGCCCTTGATGAAAAGCTCGGGCGCGACCGCGAGGGGCTGAAGGATTTGTTTTTGAGGGCGTTTTCTCCGGAAAAGACTAAAAAGTACTGTTCATTAGGCCCCGACGCCATTAACTCGGCTACCAACGACATTCGGGCGGCGTCCAGTGATGATAAACGGTTCCAGCGTTTACGCTATGGTGCCCGCGACAACAGCATGGAGCAGCCATTATTTCGCTTCCTTTGGCTGCGTGAGGACGCGAAATACGCCGGAGCTGCCGCCGGAGACTTGTTGGAATATGTGGCCAAGGAGAGGCCCGAGGCCGAACTTCTAGACGACGACAATAGGGCGGTAAATAAAATGCCTTATCAGGAGACGGGCAAGGAGCCGCTCTTCCCATATTTTACAAATTGTCTGGGCATCGAGCGTGTGGAAAGGGCGGCGTGGTTCGAATTTGACAAATCGGCATTCAAGCGGGCAGCCGAAGAGGTCTTCAAGTACAAAATTCGCTCCGATGCCCGCGGGTCGATCGCAAGAGAGCGCAGGGGAAAGCTTACTGAGTTGGAAAGGGCGATTCAGGGCGACCCCCGCCCAGGATTGATTGAAAAATTGTTAGCGGAGCTGGGCGGCGCAATTGGCTATGGAATGCGCCGGGCAACCATCGGCGGCTGGGCGGATCTCCGGCAGGAGTTTTTGAAGATCGCCCAAAAGGGCGGGCCGATTGCTGAAGACGAGCTGATTAAGGCCGTTGGGGATGCGAGGAATGCTAGCGGAGGCGGTTTTGGAAGCGGTGCACTGTTCAAAGCGCTCTGCGAGGAACAGTACCATCCGCTGTGGGCGCAGACGTGGGAGAACAAGCAGGATCACCATCCGGGAAATTTTGTCCGGTGGTGGGTGCTATACAGCGAAGCCAAGGACGAACTGGAAAAAGTCTGGGACGAGCAAAGCAAGGCCCAAAAGCCGATCTCCTTCACCTGGCCGGGCACGGAAAACAGGCACGGCAAAACCAGCTTCCGCCCGCTGGATTTTGATGTCCGGGTAGGGCCCCTCCCGGAGGTTGATTTATTCGACCGCGAGGGCGAAGAGGGACCGGTCAAGCTGGTTCGAGCAAACGCCAAACCGCCGAAACAAAATAAATCGAAGGAGGCGAAGCCTGCCGAATCTTTCACAGACGCCGACGGCAGCGAGCTCTACCCGCTTACACTGAGCTTTCGCCGCCTCAAGCGAGACCGCATCGCGAACGCGGATGGCAGCTCAATCGAGGCGAAATACGCGCCGCCGCTGGTCGTTGGGGACGCGCCCCCACTTCATCAAAAAGGAAAAAAGGACGAAAATGGTCCGTTGGACGTATCGGCAGTGCTGCTGCCCGCCGATGCGCGGGGTTGCTGGCATATGATGCTGTCGTTCGGCCTTGGACGGGAGGCGCGAAAACGGCTGGCGGGCGGTGCCGTGAAAATCCCGGGCGAAAAATCAGTCCGGACTGTAAAAAAGAGCGGCAAATGGGTGGGCCTGAACTTCCGCTGGCCGATCGACGGAAAAACCGAAAAACAACCGGAATCTGGTGAACGGGCGGCGGCCTCGGCGAACGGCGACGGGGTCGAGGAAGCCGATGCCAAGTTCAGCGCCAAGAAAATCTGGTGTGCGTCCCGGTTTGAGCCGTTTGAGCTGTTGTCCGTGGATTTAGGCGTTCGCTATGCGGGCGCGTGGTGTCGTGGGCGTGTGAAAATCGGGCGCGATGACGGGCGTCCAACCCAGCGCGAGGTTTCCTCGTCTGGGCATGGGCAAGAAATTGTTTACGATGCCTACGACTTTGGCACATTTCGCCTGCAGGGAGAGGATGCAAAAATCTGGCGGAAGGATAAGCAGAATGGGTTCGCCAGCGGGCCAGCGCCCGAAAAATGCGGCAGCCGCGGAAGAATTGCGTCAGATATCGAACGTGCAGAATTTGCGGCACTGGCCGAGCGAGTGTTACCGGCTTCCCCGCGATTCCCAATCCCAAGTGATCCGATTGAGGTAAAATTTTTCCCGAATCTAGCTGAACATCTCACCTACCGGCTGCGGCGGCGACTTGCTCGGGTCAGGTTTTTATTCAAGCTCCGGTGGCAAATCAGCGGGAAGAAAAAGAAAATCGGCCACGAATACAAGGATTTAAGTGGCGCCGAGCTTGAGGCATTTCGCGGTGAGCAACGGTTCAATGCCATTGCGGCGTTGGCGTTTACGCCTCGAGAGGGCGCGCGGGAGGAGCCGGAGGATGATTTCATGAAAAGCCTGCGGTTGAGCCTCGCCCCAGACGAGGTGTGGTCGGGGTTGGCCTACCAGCACGATGGTTCAATGCACCCCCTCTTCGCCAAGGTCAAGGGTGGCGCAAGCGGGGGTGATAAGCAGGAATCGAGGCAAAAAGCGGAGGCGCAAAGGGAAGCCAAGAGCAGATTAAGGGGTGAACTGCAATCGGGCGGCCCAGCAAATTGGCATTGGGAGGCCCTGGATAGGGCTGCCGAGGGTGAATTACGGGCAGCAACGCTAGCGTTCGCCGGCGAAAACAGCATTATTGCTGGTGTCGCTCGTTTCGTCTGGCCTCTGCGCGACAAGAGGTGGAAATGGAAATCGTGCTCGATTGGCGCGGAGGGGAAAGCCGAGGAATCGCTCCTTGAACGCGATGAAAATAGTGTTGAGCCACGGCGACCCATTCATGGCATGCGGGGCCTGAACATGAAGCGCATCCGCTTAATGCAGGATTTTCGGCAATGCTGCCAGAGCCTCGCAAAGCTTGAACGCAGATTTCACACGGAGGAAAACCATGGATTGGAGCCTTCCCCGGTCCGATTTGGTGACACGGTTCACGAGCCGGCGCAGGCATTCCTTGACAAAATCAACGAGCTGCGCGAACAGCGGGTTTACCAGACCGCCCATCTGATTCTAGCGGAGGCTTTGGGCCTGGAGCTGATGAATCCGGCTGCAGTGCGGATCGACGGTAAATTGAAGCCGGAACTGAAATCGGAGCGTGACCTGCACGGCCGTTACGAGCAAAAGAAACCACGCGTTGCCGCGATCGTCCTTGAAGATTTAAGCCGCTACCGGACCAGCCAGGACCGCTCACGCCATGAAAACACCCAGTTGATGGAGTGGAGCCACCGTGCAATAATCGCCAAGTTGCAGGACATGGCCCAGGTCTTTGGAGTGCAAATCATCACTGTGGACGCCCGTTTTTCATCGCGCTTTTGCTCACGCACCGGCGTCCCCGGCGTTCGATGCGCTCAGGTCGCGAAGGGCTTTGAAGCCGAATACCCCTGGAAGAAATGGGCGGAAGAAAAGGACGAACGCGCGAAACTCATTCAGTCCGCAGCGGATTCGTTGAAAGAGTGCGACGACTCAAAATTTACACTGGTCTTGCCGATGGACGGCGGGCCGGCGTTTTTCCCGGTTGTCCCACACGCCGCCGGTAAAGAAGGCCTGGAAACAAATGCCGACATTAACGCGGCGGTTAATATCGGCTTGCGCGCTGTTGCCCACCCCGATCGCCTGGATATCTTTCCAGTGCTTCGCACGGAAGCGGTAAAGGGCGAGGGGCTTGAGATAAAAAACAAACGCGGCAGCCTGTCTGAGCTTGTGGCGGGGCGTGAGGAACGAACCGTCTCGCCCGCGGCGCAGGCTAGCAGCACAGCGGAGGACGAGGGCGTGACCGCCGAGGACGCGGACGGCGGCGAGGAACTGGAGACAGGGAAGTTTCCCTATCTTTATGTCGCTGTCCGGGATTGTGTGAGCGTTGACGACCGGAATCGCTACCCGCTGCCGCGGACGTTTGACGGACGCAATGCAGAGCCGGGAAATCAAGCCGGAGCTTGCGCGGCCAAAGGTAAGATATATTGGACACGCGTGAAGCGGGAATGCTGGAGACGAATCAAGCAAGTCAACGCAAGACGGCTTCGTTCCCGGAATATTAAGCCCCCTGCCGGCTGGGACGGCCCGCTGCCGGGTAACGCTGAAAGCCCAGCCGAGCGGGAGGAGTTCCCTTGGTGAGCTATGGCCGAATCTCCCATTCAAACTCAGGGTGGCCTTGAGCCACAACCACCCATGCCGGTACGCCGGCTGCACAACTTTACTTATTGCCCGCGCCTCTTCTATTTCCAGTGGGTCGAAAATATCTTCCAGGAAAACGCCGACACTGCCGCCGGCTCACGTGTCCACCGAAACGTTGACGAGCCTTCCAAGTTCGACGCGGAAAAGGCCAGGGCGATGGCCGACGCCCTGCCCGAGGGAACCGCCCTGCGCAGCCTGAGGCTGGAAAGTGAATCGTTGGGCCTTATCGGCGTGGTGGACATCGTTGAAGGGGGACCCGACGGTGCCGAAGTGGTCGATTACAAAAAAGGCTCCGCCCGCCGCGACGCGGAAGGCGACCGCGTGGCGAAGGAGTCTGACGCTCTGCAGGTTGCCGCGCACGCGCTGCTGCTGCGGGAGCATGGGGTCAGCGTGGCCCGCGGATGGATTTACTACGCCGCGGACAAGCGCCGCGTGCCCGTCGAACTGACCGAGGAATTGTTTGTCGGCGTGCGCCGGGCGATTGCCGAGGCACGGGCTGTCGCCGCCAGCGGCAAATGCCCGCCCCCGCTTAGAAATGATGTGCGGTGTCTGTATTGCTCCGCCTATCCTGTTTGCCTCCCCAGCGAGTCGCTCTGGTGGGCCAGGCAGCGCGGGCCGGGCGGCGCTTCCGGGCAAATGGAATTTGGCTTCGTTGCCCAAGCCCAGGAGGAAATGCGGGGAAAAATTCTCGAGGCGATCGACTTTGCCGCCGAATCATCAGGCAGGGAGCCAACCCTGCAGCCCCCACGCCCGAACGGTGATGACCGCGAGGTGCTTGTCGTTCAGGTGCCCGGTGCCCAGATCGGCCAGCGCGGCGATGAACTGGTGGTCAGCGTAAGGGGAGAGGCGGTGCGCAAGCTGCCCGGCCGGCAAATCCGCGCTATCTATTGTTACGGGGCAATCCAACTTACGGCTCAAGCCGTTGAATCCTGCCTGGAGCTCGGAATTGAGGTCGCGTATTTTTCACCGGCGGGGCGGTTCCTGGGAATGCTCACCGGCCTGCCGGCCAGCGGCATCGATGCCCGCCGCGGGCAATACCGGCTCTTCGAACTGCCTGGCGCAAGGCTGCAACTGGCCCGGGAAATTGTCCGCGCTAAAATCCACAACCAGCGCGTCATGCTTATGCGTAACGGCGACGTGCCGGAACGCGTAGCCAATACTATGGCAGGTTTCCGCGACTCCACCACCGCGGCGCGGGACATGACGGCGCTGCTTGGCATTGAGGGCGCGGCCGCGGCGCTCTATTTCGAGCTTTTCGAGTCGATGCTCAAGGGGCGCGACGGTTGGAAATTCGATTGGCGCGGGCGCAACCGCCGTCCTCCCCGCGACCCGGTAAACGCCTTGCTCTCGCTGGGTTATTCCATGCTCGCCAAGGAACTTACCGGGGTCTGCTACGCGGTGGGCCTGGATCCATTCCTGGGCGTTATGCATCAGCCCCGCTATGGCCGGCCGGCGCTGGCCCTGGACCTGATGGAGGAATTCAGACCGCTGGTTGCGGACTCGGTTGTCATTACCCTGATCAACCGCGGCGAGCTGGGCCCGGAGGATTTTATCCGGAGCGCTGCGGGCACGTTCCTGACGGACAAAGGCCGCCGCCCCTTCTGGGAGGCCTGGTTCCGGAGACTGGATACGGAGGTAAGCCACCCGGAATTCGGCTACAAAATGGCGTATCGCCGGATGCTGGAGGTACAAGCCCGCCAACTCTGGCGCTTCGTGCGTGGCGAAGCGCAGGCGTACCATGGATTTACCACACGATGAGCCGCATCCGTTATCTCGTGAGCTACGACATCAGCGACCCAAAGCGGCTGCGAAAGGTCGCCCGCTGCCTGGAGGGCTTCGGTACGCGGTTGCAGTACTCGGTCTTCGAATGTGCGCTTGACGACCTGCGGCTTGAGAAGCTTAAGGCCGAAGTGCAGGAGTTGGTGAACCACCAGGAAGATCAGGTGCTGTTCGTGTCGCTGGGGCCAAGCAGCAGCGATGCGACTCTGGTCATCGAGGCAATGGGACTGCCCTACCATGTCCGGTCAAGGGTCACGATTATTTAGCCCTTCAGACTTGCATGGTTTTCCGGGTCGCGTAGAATGAATCCGGCGAACAAAGCTTCGGCCTCCGCCACCGACCAGTTAGCTTCCGCCATTGGCTAACACAGGATTGCTCTTTGACATTGTGGCAGAACGGCGACGCCCCTGCGAGCACCTAAGCGCCGGCACAATACCCGGGCGGTGCTCGCGAAACATTTTCGCCCCTGATCTCAAGGTGGATCGCAGACGACGGCTCCCAAGCCCACGCAGGATTGCACAACGGAGGCCCTCGCGCTCGCAACACGCTGCGGGCGTGGCCGGAATACAGCGGCCGCGGTGGGGTGGGTCGCAGTCGCCACGGCTAAAGCAATCTTGCGGCGGATTTAGGGATGTATGGGCGCGACGGAACTGGGCGTCGCAGTCGCCACGGCTAAAGCAATCTTGCGGCGGATATCAATGGCTATCGGATATATCGGACTGTATTGTCGCAGTCGCCACGGCTAAAGCAATCTTGCGGCGGACGGAACTACTGGATCACGCGACGCACCTTGGCCAGAGTCGCAGTCGCCACGGCTAAAGCAATCTTGCGGCGGCCGATTCACGCCTGCGTGTGCTTTACGGATCGTCTGGGTCGCAGTCGCCACGGCTAAAGCAATCTTGCGGCGGCCTTTTGCCATGGCAGAAGTTGAAAATCTCTACCGGGTCGCAGTCGCCACGGCTAAAGCAATCTTGCGGCGGACTTTATTATGTTCGCACACGCTCACTGTGTAATAGTCGCAGTCGCCACGGCTAAAGCAATCTTGCGGCGGGGCTATGAGTGGACGGTGACGCCAAAGGAAAAACTTGTCGCAGTCGCCACGGCTAAAGCAATCTTGCGGCGGATGAGTATCGCAAAGTCTAATCCTGTGTTGGCGGCAGGGTCGCAGTCGCCACGGCTAAAGCAATCTTGCGGCGGGATCACCTCATTCCCGGTGTCCACACGCGCACCGGATGTCGCAGTCGCCACGGCTAAAGCAATCTTGCGGCGGGAGCATGTTCGCATGTTCGGGCGAATATATATGTGTCGCAGTCGCCACGGCTAAAGCAATCTTGCGGCGGTGGCCCGCTTGAAATTCACTGTATCAGCAACCGGTGTCGCAGTCGCCACGGCTAAAGCAATCTTGCG
>DAHXLH010000196.1:0-4679 GCA_027366115.1 Phycisphaerales bacterium | reverse complement strand
AATCGGGGCGACAGGATTTGAACCTGCGACCCCTTGACCCCCAGTCAAGTGCGCTAGCCAGGCTGCGCTACGCCCCGATTTAGCTGGTAGCTTAACACAAGATGAAAAAAACTAAAAGCCTGCTGCTTTCTATTTGCTTTCTAATGATGCTTCGGTTTCCAATACATCGCGTTTTGTTCCCCCGGCCGATGTGTTTGCGCTGCGGGCTTGTCCCCAGTGCGACCGTGCAGGCCTATCGATCGGAATCGCTTAGGCGAATGGCGTCATACATTACTGCGCCGACTTTTCCGCGCTGAAGGGCCGTGGTTGATTTGGGAAAATGTTTGGTGCCTTGTAGCGCCAGATGGATCGTGTTGAGGCCGGCTTTTAGGATATTTGCGTTGAACCGGACGTAGTGCACGCGATAATCACTGTCTTGGCCGCCGCTGCGATACACTGCCATGCCGGATTTTTTCAGGCGGATAACTTGCACAATTTTACCATTAACAATCACGCGCAAATGCAATAATTTGTGGTGCGGCGGCGGGCAGGATGCAGCAATGCCCAGTGTCAATGTGGCCACGCCGGAGGGCTTTCCGGCTAAATTAAAATGGATCGCCCACCAGGGCCTTTTGCAATACCAGGTCCACTGGGCAAAGTTCCAATCTTTGTCGGGAGTGCTTTTCCCAATGGTATACGTTACATCATTGGGAAATTCCTTGGGATACCAGCGGAAATTGCCCCAGTGACGGATGTTTCTTCCGTGCCGGAAATGCCGCGTTGATCTGTCGGCGGTGCCAATTTCCCAGAGCAGTGTTCCTTTCATGCGGTGTTTCCACACCAACATACCCAAGGCCTTCGTACGTCCGGCGGAAACAGTTACCGCGGGCTTCCGGAAGCTGACAAAATGATTAGCCCCCGTGGCGTAGAGCGTATAATTTCCGGGGCGGATTTTATGAATGGCAAATTGGCCCAAGCCGTTGGTTTTCGTCCAGAATTCGTATCCGTTCGCCTGCATGGCCCAGGGCTTTCCAGGTGCTGCCAGCACCACCCATGCGCCGGCTACGCCCTGACCATGCGGGGTTTGAATGACCCCCGAAACGGATCCGCGGCCCAGCGGATAATCCGCGTTGTGTACCCATTTGTATGGCCACTGCGCAGCCTCCTTGATCTGTCGGTGTCTGGCATTGGTATACATGGATCGCATGGATGTTCCATGATTTACATACACCAGAAATGGGCCATAAAACTTGGACCATTTCTGTCCCTTTTTTACATGTACAGGCGCGGCGCCATAATGTGTTGATTGAAATAATACGATCATCACATTGGGCATATAAACGGTTGAATTCTGGCGCAGCGGTCCGCCGTTGAGATACTCGTTAGACGCAAAAATCATCCACAACCCCGTGCCGTGGCCGGTTACGCCGTGCAGGTAATGATGGGCTTCAAAGATGCAATTATCGTACTTCGTGTAAACATGCCCGTTTCGCAGCAGGTAGGTCACATTCATTAGTTTTTTCACAACATCCATTTTCGGCATTCGGCTCATGCGGTTGTGATTAACAATGGCGTGGGTAAAAAGGCGGCTGTTGCGAATTACAAACCGGCACTGCACAAATCCTGCCGCCGGGGCGGAATCGCCATGCGAAACCTGAGCCCAGGCGTAAAAAGCGCGCTGCCCGGCGGGCAACATGTAATGAAGGGTGATCCGGAATGGGAACCAGAAGTGGGGGCGCACGGTCACCGCGACTTCCGCCGCTCCGGGCAGCCCCGCCGGTACTATACGGACGGAGTCTTGCCGATGAAACAAGGCAAAATGCCCTTTTTTTGTCTGCTGGTTCAGGCGCGAGGCGGGAACAATATCCGGCTTACCATTGGCGTCAAAATACATACTGCCAGCTAATCGGATTTTTCGGCCGGACCGCAGAAGAAATATTCCATCCGACTCACCGGCGGGTAATGCAATAGATAATTCCAGTAAGCCATTACTTAAAATAATATGATGAGGCGTTCGGACAGCGGTTGCCGCCGCCCGAGCGCTTCCGGGGAGCACGCAATAAGCTGTTAAAAGAACAACGGATGAAATAATTGCGGTTAATCGCATCATCGACACAACTCCAGTTTTTACCACGCCCATGAGACTATACTTTTTTTTCGCGATGGCAAATACCGATCTTTCAACCGCCGTTTTCCGTCGGGGCCGTGAGCCAATGTGCCGCCCAGGCCGGCAACCGCGTCGCGGCCCCGGACTTCGCGCTGGGTCGTGCCGCAGGCGGTATACGCAGCATGTCCAATGATAGCTGCCGATGATAGCTTGTAATTTAATAAAAACGTGTTAAAGTCATGACATGCGAGATCGGGATGGATATTAATTCGTGCCCGGCAACTCCGCGGCGCTGAGAATTAGAGCTTTATTTCGGCCAATTATTCGGGCCTGTTTTGTGTAAGTGATTGGTTTAGTTTTTTTTTAGGAAGGTGCCTTATATGATTCTCCCATACAATTGGAAAGAGAAGCTCAAGCCGTCAAATCTGCGGAACACCATAAACGAGAATTCTGCGGTGATGAGCATTATCGCAGCCGTGGTGGCTATTGTGGCAATCGCTTTTATTGTCCGGACAATGTTCCACGGTACGAGTTACGGCCCCACAACAGCCTATTACTATGACACCTCGGACGGCAGCGTGCAGGTTCTGTCGCGATCCAAATATCCGCCCTTAATCGGCAAGACAGGCAAGCCGACGCTCGTTTGGGCGGAATACTATTCCTGCGGATCGTGCTCAGACAAGACTCTGGCTTATCTGGAAAAATACTCGGCTCAGGCTAAAAAAGCGATGGAGCAACTTCAAGCGCAGCAGAGCAATCCGAAGACCAAGGGCCAACCGCCCAATTTTGCCATGATGCAAATGGCCATGCAGGGGGGCGGCATTCTGGTACGCAGCCCCAAGAAAGGCTCCAAGTGGTATCCACTGGAATCTCCGCAGGGAATGCAGATCGCTACGCCGCCGGCATGTTCCACCGGACAACTCAAAGCCTGCAACCCCAGTTAAGGCTGCACGTCGCTTACCTGATGAATATAATTGCCTGTCGCGGAATCCATATCCTCGGCAGGCAATTTCTTTTGAAACGCTGAAACTGCGTTATCATGGCGTCAATGCCCCCGCTGGTGCCAGGCTATGCGGCGTGCCGGGGTGGATTTCATGGGATATTAGTGGAGATAATCTGATTATGGAATTTGCTCCAATTCAAGATGTCCTCTCGGCGTTAAAGCGCGGTGAAATGATCGTTCTAGTGGACGATGAGGACCGGGAAAACGAAGGGGATTTAGTCTGTGCGGCGCAGTTTATCACACCGGCGATTGTGAATTTTATGCTCAAAGAGGCGCGGGGCGTCTTGTGCGTTGCCATGACGCCCGAGGACTGCCGGCGATTGGCCCTGTATCCGCAGGCCGCTTATAACACCGCGCCCCTGGGCACTGCATTTACCGTATCCGTTGATGCTCATCCGCGATTGGGAATTACGACCGGCGTTTCCGCGGCGGAACGCGCACTGACCATCCAAACGCTGATTAATCCGAATTGCGGGCCGGATGATCTCTGTCGTCCGGGCCACATTAACCCTTTGAATGCCAGACCCGGCGGTGTGCTGGAGCGGGCGGGGCAAACCGAAGGTTCGGTAGATCTGGCAAAGATGGCCGGGCTGTATCCAGCCGGTGTGATCATTGAAATTATGTCGGAAGACGGCACCATGGCCCGGCTGCCGGAGTTGGAGAAGTTTTGCCGCAAGCACGGGCTGTTGATGTGCAGCAATGCCGATATTATTCAATACCGTCTGCAGCGCGATGCGCTGGTAAAACGTATTGAGTCAACGGAATTAAAGACGGCGTTCGGCACGTTTGATCTGCATGTTTATGAAACCCTCAATGACCCGCTCCTGCATTTAGCCATTACCAGCGGCGGCGTGGGCACTATTGACCCGGCCACGGGCAAGTCGGTTATTCAAACTGATCCGGTCCTGGTGCGTGTGCATTCCGAACATCTGCTGGGCGATGTTTTTGCGGCAACTTTTACTGACAGCGGCAGCGAACTGCAGAATTCTTTACGGATCATTCAACAGGCCGGCAAGGGAGCGGTCGTGTATCTGCGCCAGGAGTCGCGTGGTCTGGCGCTTTTGGCTCGGCTGCGGGAAATGCGCACGGCTGAAATGCCGGCAAATTCCGCAGAACCTTCTGGAGCAATGGGGCGGCGAGATTTCGGCATGGGGGCGCAAATCCTGCGTGACTTGGGCCTGCGGGAATTAATTATTTTGACCAATCGACCCAAAAAGCTCCATGGCCTTGAGGGTTTTGATCTTACCGTGGTTGAGCAGCGGCCCATCAAGCTACAATAACCTACTGCGGTTCTTTCGGCAGCGGAGTATGAATGTGGGTTACCTCATTGCCGATGAGAATGGCATTGGATACACGGCCGGACAGCACGGCCTTGGCATCATTCCGAATGTTAGGGGCATACGCCGAATCCCGGCTTATTTTTTTCAGCATCCATACGACCGTCGGGTCTTTTCTTACGGGCCATAATTGGTAAATACATTGTCGTAATCCGGCCGCATGGGGGTCTTCTACCGTTGGCAGCAATCTTTCTTTAATTTGCCACGCGGTGCCGTTGTCTGCCTCGCTGTAGGCTGCGGCAATTCCGCCTAC